>NZ_JBEORT010000113.1:0-23607 GCF_040302425.1 Streptomyces sp. NPDC126497 | reverse complement strand
CACGCCGAGGGCGGCCCGCTCCTCGCGCACCTCTCGGAGGGGGCCACGGCCGACCCGGGCAGGGCCGGGCAGGTCCGGCGCGCCCACGACGCGGACCCCGGCCGGTGGGGCGGGGCGCCCGGGTCGGGCCTGACCGGTCCCGGAGCGGGAGATGCGACCGTCGACGGTGAAGGACCGGCGGGTGCGCGTCCCGCCCCAGGTGTCGTCGCTGCGGCGGGCGAGGAGGCGGCGGCCGCCGGGCCCCGCCACCCGCCGTCACCCGAACGGCGACCGGTGGCGCGCCGGGCCGGCGGCGGGGATGCGACGGTGGTCGGGCCAAGCCACTGCTCCGGGAGACGACGTGACCTGTTACGACCGACGTGATCTGGGCCTGCTGCTGCTCCGGCTGGGAACGGGCGGGGTGCTCGCGGCGCACGGCGCGCAGAAGCTGTTCGGCTGGTTCGGCGGCGGTGGCCTCGAGGGCACCGGCCAGTTCATGGAGTCCATCGGTTACGCGCCCGGCAGGGCGAGCGCCCTGGCGGCGGGCCTCGCCGAGGCCGGCGGGGGCGCGCTGCTCGCGCTCGGCCTCGCCACCCCGGCGGCGGGCGCCGCGGCGGCCGGCGCGATGGCCGGCGCGTCCGCCGTGCACACGCCCAACGGCTTCTTCAACCAGGAGGGCGGCTTCGAGTACGCCGCGTCCCTGGGCCTGACGGCCGCCGGACTCGCCGTCACGGGTCCCGGCCGGCTCTCCCTGGACCACGCCCTCGGCCACGCGGTCAACCGGAACTGGATGATCCCGGCGGCCTTCGCGGCGACCGCGGCGGTCACGACGATGACGGTGGGGGCACGCGTCCGGCGGCTGCGGAAGGCCAAGGAGGGCGAGCAGGAGACGTTGTTCGAGGAGGAGTGACGACGCGCCGGCGGCCGCGGCCGCTCCCACCCGCCGGGCGGCCGGCGGCGCGACCCGGTGCCATGCGGCGGCCGGGTCAGGCCCGGCGCCGGGCGTCCTCCAGGTAGCGCAGCACGGCCGCGACACGGCGGTCCGTGCGGTCGGCCGGCGCCAGATCGAGCTTGGCGAAGATGTTGCGGATGTGTTTGTGGACGGCGCCGTCGGTGACGACGAGCCGTTCGGCGATGGCCCCGTTGCCCAGGCCCTCGGCCATCAGGGCGAGCACGTCGCGTTCGCGCGGGCTGAGCCGTTGCAGCCGGGTGTCCGGCCGGCTGCGGGTGAGCAGCTGGGCGACGACCTCGGGGTCGATGGCGGTGCCGCCGTCCGCCACCCGGTGCAGCGCGTCGAGGAACTCCTCGACCCGGCCGACCCGTTCCTTGAGCAGATAGCCGAGCCCGGCGCTGCCCTGGGCGAGCAGATCGGTGGCGAAGGCCTGCTCGACGTAGGCGGACAGTACGAGGACCGCGAGCTCGGGCCGGCGCCGCCGGGCCTCCACGGCCGCGGTGATCCCCTCGTCGGTGTGGGTGGGCGGCATCCGGACGTCGACGATGGCGACGTCCGGTTTCTCCGCGTCCACGGCGGCCAGGAAGGCGTCGGGGTCCTCGGCCGTGGCCACCACGTCCAGGGACTCGGCGCGCAGCAGCAGGGCGAGCCCCTCGCGCAGCAGGGCGTCGTCCTCGGCGATCACGATCCGCATGGCAGGGTCACCTTCAGGGTGGTGGGGCCGCCGGGAGGGCTGGCCAGTTCCAGTGTTCCGTCGTGCGCCTCGGCGCGTCGGCGGATGCCGGTGATCCCGGATCCGTTCCGCTCGTCCGCGCCGCCGCGGCCGTCGTCGTGGACCTCCACGTGCAGCCGGTCGTCCAGACGGCGCACGACGACGCCGGCGGCGTGGGCGCCGCTGTGCTTGACGATGTTACTGAGGGCCTCGGCGACCACGAAGTACGCCGTCGCCTCCACCGACGCCGCGCACCGTCCGGGCACGTCGGTGTCGACGCGGCAGGGCACGGGGCAGTCGGCCGCCAGGGCGGTGAGGGCGTCGGGCAGGCTGCGGTCGGCCAGGACCGGCGGGAGGATGGAGCGGACGACCGCCCGCAGTTCGGCCAGCGCCTGTTCGGCGGCCTCCTGGGCACGTTCGAGGACGGCGTCGGCCTCGCCAGGGTTGCGGGCCAGGGCGCGGCGGGCCGCGCCGAGCAGCACGGTGACCGCGATGATCCGGTTCTGCGTGCCGTCGTGCAGAGCGCGTTCGACGCGGCGCAGTTCGGTGGCGTGGGCGTCGAGCGCGGCGGCCCGGGTGGCGGTGAGTTCGGCGACCCGCAGGACGAGGTCGGTCCCGGGGTCCGGGCTGAGCAGCCGCCGTCCGGGCCAGGCCTGGAGCCGGGCGAGCACGGGAGCGCAGAGCACGATGACGCCGACGAACAGCACGCCGATCAGGGTGACGGACAGGGCGCCGGGCCAGTCCCGTACGGTCCACCAGCCCAGGGCCGCGGTGGCCTCGCTCTCCGGCAGGAGACGCCAGTACAGCGGGAAGGTGATGTCGTGTGCCGCGTTCAGCGGCAGCGTCGCCCCGATCAGTCCGAGGAGCAGGCCGAAGAGGGCGTGCGTGCAGACCCAGCGCGCCTCGCGGCGCACCGCGCGGTCCGCGAGCGCCGCCCGGAGCCCGGCCGGCGGCTCGCCCGGACCGATGAGCTCCGGGCCCCACCGGGACAGCCGGGCCCGCTCCCGGTCGGCGACGGCCCGCACCGCGTGCAGCGCGGACGGCAGCAGCAACAGGCCCACGCCGGCCAGACAGGCCACCGCCGTCAGGGCCAGCCACAGCGTCGCGAGCAGCGCCAGCAGCCCGGTGCCCATTCCGCCGATGAGATGTTCCAGGGCGTCCAGCGCGGCCCGGGCACGGGCCGCCACGGCCCCTGAACGCCCCGGCCGGCCGGCCGCCGCCCCGTCGTGAGTCGCCACCGCCCACACCTCCCAGGCGCGGAGGATAGGCCACCGGGTCCCGGGCCCGCCGGGCCATCCGCCCAGTGGTACGGGGTCGGAAGCGCTCCGGGACCGGCGTGGCGCCCTCACTCGCGGACGCCGATGCCCTCGGCCGGAGGGGTGCGCAGGAGCCGGCCGACGGGAAGCACCGTGGCGACGAGCGCCAGGGCGACGGTGCCGCCGCCGACGACGAGCCAGCCGGCGGCCGGAACGTGGGGCACGCGCTGCCCGGCCACGGCGTTGACGACCGAGGTCAGGGTGACGGCCGCGATCGTGCCGCCGATGACGAGCGCCACGCCCAGCAGGCCGGCCTGTTCGGCGTGCACCATCCGCTTCACCTGACGGCGGGTGACGCCGACCAGGCGCAGCAGGGCGAGCTCCCGGGTCCGGGACAGGGCGGCCATGACGAGGGTGTTGGCGGCGGCCAGGACCGCGTATCCGGCCAGGACGGCGACGAGCAGCTTGTTCAGCCAGCCGCTGACGGCCAGGTCCCGCGCGATGTCGCCGGTCAGCCGGTCGGTGTCCACCACCGCGGCGGCTGGGTACCGGGCGGCCAGGTCGGCCAGGGCGGCCCCGACGTCCGCGTCCGGTGCCGTGCGGACGAGCACCTGGTCGTCGAGTCCGGTGACGGTGTGCCCGGTGAGGGTCTTCGTGTGGAGGGTGACGTCACCGAAGCCCCAGCCGCGTTCGTACAGGGCGACGACGCGCAGGGTGACGGGTGTCCCGTCACCGAGCCACAGCTCGGCCACGTCCCCGAGGTCCCAGCCGGCGGCGTCCGCCTGTGCGGTGGACACGGCCACGGTGTCCTCGCGCAGTGCGGCGAGGCTGCCCGCCCGGACGCCGAGGTCCAGCGTCCGTTCCACCCCCTCCGGGTCGAGGCCCTGGGCGACCACGGCCTGCGCCTCGAGCCGGCCGGGCACCACGACCGAGGTGCGGCGCACTCCGGTCGCGGCGAGCACGCCGGGGATGCGGCGGGCCTCGGCCGTGGCGGCGGCCGGCAGGCCGGCGGAGCCGGTCAGGGCGTGCTGGGCGAGGACGCCGTCGCGGCTCTGGACGACGGTCTGCCGCTGCAGGTTCTCCTGCAGGAACCAGACGGTGCCGCCGAAGCCGACGGAGAGCACCAGCGCGGTGAGCACGGCGACCGTGCCGCGCGCGTTGGCCCGCAGGTTGGCCGCGGCGAGGTAGCCGCTGTCGCCCCACACGGCCCGCAGTACCGGTCCGAGGAACCGGGCCGCGGCCAGGTTGATCCAGGGGGCCAGCAGCGCGACCGCCGCCACGAACGTGTAGAGCATGCCGAGGGCGGCGCCCAGCGCGGTCTGACCGGAGGCGGCGCCGGTGAGCCCGGTCAGGGACACCGCCGACGCGAGGAACACCAGGCCGGTGACCGCGCGCGCCCTGCTGCCCAGGCCGCGTTCGACGGCCGCTTCCCCCAGCGCCTCGGTGGGCCTGATCCGGGTGACGCGCAGCGCGGCGATCCAGGTTGCCAGGAGCGCCACGGCGGCGACGGCCACGGTCACGGCCGCCGCGGACAGCGCCCCGCCCCGGACGGCGAAGCCCTCGGGCACGAACTCCCGGGACACCAGTTCGTCGCGGATGTACCGCGTGGCGAGCAGTCCGGCCGGGACGCCCACGGCGGCGGCGGCCAGGCCGATCAGGCCCACCTCCGCGAGGAGCATCCGCCGTACCTGGCCCGGGGTGGCCGCGACGGCGCGCAGCAGGGCGAGGTCGCGGCGCCGGTGCCGTACCGACAGGCCGACGGTCCCGGCGACGACGAAGCCGATGATCATCGCGGCGTACCCGCCGAACGCGCCGCCGGCCTGGAGGGTGAAGGCCCGTGCGGCCGCGTCCTCGGGCCCGGCGGCCAGTCCGCGTTCGTCCCCGGTGTACGTCGTCGCGTCCGCGCCGTCCGCCACCCGGCGCACTCCGGCGAGCACGGCCGAGCGGTCGGCGTCCGGTTCGGTGAGGACGCCGACGGCGTCGAAGCGGTCCGGGTGGGGGTCGAGGCGGGCCGCCCGCGCGTCGGTGAAGAACAGCGCCGCCCCCTCCCCCGGCGCGCCGTCGGCCTCGACCACGCCGCTCACCCGGTACGGCCGGCTCTCTCCCCCGGTGACGACGTCGATGCTGTCGCCGGGGGCGAGACCTCGGCCGTCGGCGAGCCGGGCGTCGACGGCGACCTCCCCGTCGGCGCGCGGGGGCCCGCCGGCCACCGGCCGGTACGGGGCGAGGGCGGCGCTCGCCCAACCGTGCCCCGTGACCGGCAGGTCCGGGGCCACCGTCGTGGTGACCGGGATCGCACGGTCGCCCACCGCGCGTGCCACACCGGGCACGTCGGCCAGTTCGCCGGCCAGTTTCCCGGGGACGCCGCCGCGTTCGGGAAGCGCGACGGTGGTGTACTCGGTCTCGCCGAACATCGTCGTGGCCACCCTCAGGTCCCGGTCGGCGACGACGGCGAGCGTGGCGTCGTAGCGGCCCGGCCGGCCCTTGTGGCGCCATCCGGACTCCACGAGCAGGGCGCAGGTCATCAGGACGGCGACGCCGGCGGCGAGTGCGACGAACGTGGCGACGAAGCCGCCCTTGCGGAAGCGCAGCGTCTGCGCGGCCAGGTGGAGCACGACTCAGCCCTCCCGGCTCTCGACGGGCTGCCGGCGGCCGAGCAGTGCCAGGTGTTCGGCGATCCGCTCGGCGCCGGGCTGTGGCAGGTCCCGTACGATCCGCCCGTCGGCGAGGACCAGCACGCGGTCGGCGTAGGACGCGGCGACCGGGTCGTGGGTCACCATGACGACGGTCTGCCCGAACCGGTCGACCACCGACCGCAGCAGGGTGAGGACGTCGGCGGCGGTCCGGGTGTCCAGGGCTCCGGTGGGTTCGTCGCAGAAGATCACCTCGGGGCGGGTGACGAGCGCCCGGGCGATCGCGACGCGCTGCTGCTGGCCGCCGGAGAGCTGCGCGGGCCGGTGCCGCAGTCGTTCGCCCAGTCCGACCCTCCCGATCACCTCGGCGACCCACGCCGGGTCGGGCCGGTGGCCCGACAGCCGCGAGGGCAGCAGGATGTTCTGCTCCACGTTCAGCGCACCCACCAGGTTGAACGCCTGGAAGACGAACCCGACCCGGCTGCGGCGCAGTTCGGTCAGCCGCTTCTCGGACATCGACGACAGATCGGTGGCACCGATCCGTACCGTCCCCGAGTCCGGCCGGTCCAGCCCGGCCGCGCAGTGCAGCAGCGTGCTCTTGCCCGATCCGGACGGTCCCATCACGGCGGTCGCCGTGCCGCGCGGGAACACGGCGCTCACGTCGTCCAGCGCCACGACCGGCTGCTCACCGCCGTACGTCTTGCGCACATGGTCGAGGCCGACGGCGACGTCGGCCGGGGTCAGTGACATGGTGGGGCGCCTTCCGGGTGGAGCTCGTTGCGGTACCCGAACGACGGTAGGCGGCACGGAGGCCGCCGCCCATGCAGCCAGTGCCCGGACGACGGTGGTGCAGGCACTACCACCCGGCACGGCGTCCGTGGCCGCGCCGTCCGGCCGGGCCCGGCGCGGTTCCGCCGGCGAGGACGTCCGCGGGCCGGCGCGGGCGATCCGGGCGGCGGACCGGCCGGACCGGCCCCTGCCCATTGACTGGTTCCTACGCACGGGTAAGTTTACTTCGGAGTAAGTAAGCACGGCAGCGCCAGCACGAGAGCATCAGCCGCGACCGGGAGCCGTCATGGGCGTACGCAGGGATCTGAAACGGGCGACACGACGCACGGGTCCGGAGGACCGGGCCGGGGTCGAGATCGTCAGGGACGAACACGGCGTCGTCCGTGAGGCCCGTACGGCGATCCTGGCCCCGCGGCGGACCACCGGCAGCACGGCCGACATCCCGTTCGCCAACGCGGCCGAGGCCCCCGACGCGGTGGTGCTGCGGCGCGAGGAGCACGGCACCTGGCGTCCGGTGACGGCGGCGGCCTTCGCCGCCGAGGTCACCGCCGTGGCCAGGGGGCTGATCGCCGCCGGGCTGGAGCCGGGCGACCGGGTCGCCGTGATGTCCCGTACGCGCTACGAGTGGACGGTCCTGGACTTCGCCGTCTGGTCCGCGGGCGGCCTGGTCGTGCCGGTCTACCCCACCTCCTCCGCCGAGCAGGTGGAGTGGATCGTCCGTGACTCCGGCGCCCGGTACGTCGTCACGGAGACCGCGCGGAACACGGCCGCCGTCACCACCGGCACCGCCGCCCACCCGGAACCCCCGCGCGTGTGGGAACTGGACGCCGGCGGCCTCGCCGAGCTCACCGCACTCGGCCGGGACGTCCCCGACGAGGAGGTCGCCAAGCGCCGCGCGGCCCTGTCCCCCGACGCCGTGGCGACCGTCTGCTACACCTCCGGCACCACCGGGCGCCCCAAGGGCTGCGTCCTCACCCACGCCAACCTGTACGCCGAGGCCGCCAACACGGTCGAGCTGCTGCACCCCGTCTTCAAGGAGGTCACCGACCAGGTCGCCTCGACCCTGCTCTTCCTCCCGCTCGCCCACATCCTCGGCCGCACCCTCCAGATCGCCTGTCTGCTCGCCCGCATCGAGGTCGGCCACTTCCCGAGCATCAGGCCCGACGACCTCCGGCCCGCGCTCAAGGCGTTCCGCCCGACGTTCCTGGTCGGCGTGCCCTACCTCTTCGAGAAGATCCACGACACCGGCCGGGCCACCGCTGAGAGGATCGGCCGGGGCGCCTCCTTCGCACGCGCCCACCGCGTCGCGGTCCGCTTCGGCGAGGCCCACCTCGACAAGTTCCTGGGCCGCGGCAAGGGGCCCGGCCCGAGGCTGTACGCCGCGTGGGCCCTGTACGACCTGCTGGTCTACCGCCGGGTCCGCAAGGAACTCGGCGGACGGGTGCGCTACGCCATCAGCGGCGGCTCCCCGCTGGAGCGGGACCTCAACCTCTTCTTCTACGCGGCCGGCATCATGATCTACGAGGGTTACGGCCTGACCGAGACCACCGCCGCCGCCACCGTCGTCCCGCCGCTGGGCCCCCGCCCCGGCACGGTCGGTCTCCCGGTCCCCGGCACCGCGGTCCGCATCGCCGACGACGGCGAGGTGCGGATCAAGGGCGGCATCGTCTTCGGGTCGTACTGGAACGACCCGGCCGCCACCGGCGAGGCGCTCGACGACGGCTGGTTCGCCACCGGCGACCTCGGCTCCCTCGACGCTGACGGCTATCTGACCATCACCGGCCGCAAGAAGGACATCCTCGTCACCTCCGGCGGCAAGAACGTCTCCCCGTCCGTCCTGGAGGACCGGCTGCGCAGCCGCCCGCCCGTCGGCCAGTGCCTCGTCGTCGGCGACAACCGGCCCTTCGTGGCCGCGCTGGTCACCCTCGACCCCGAGGCGGTCGCCCACTGGCTGGCGGTGCGCAGGATGCCCGCCGACACCCCGATGTCCGAGGTCGTGCGCGACCCGCGGATGCGCGCCGACGTGCAGAAGGCCGTCGACTACGCCAACGAGGCCGTCTCCCGTGCCGAGTCCATCCGCGCCTTCACCCTGATCGAGGGCGAGTTCACCGAGGAGAACGGACTGCTGACCCCGTCCCTCAAGGTCAAGCGGCGGGCGGCACAGGAGGCCTACGCGGACGAGATCGCGGCCCTGTACTCCTGACCCCCGCGTCCCGAAGGACACGGAGATAGCGCCTGCGGACGTGGGACTGCGCCAGCAGGAGAACGGGGAAGAGCGGGCGCCAGGGGCCCGCCGGCGCCGCGCGGGTCAGGGAGCGCAGGGTCAGCAGGACCCGGCCGTCGCCGTCCCGGTGCACGACGAAGGCCTCTTCGCCGCTGACCGGGTGGCCCCGACGGGTGCCGTAGGCGAAACCGCGCCGGTCCCCGGTCTCCACCACGGCGACGACCTCGACCGGTTCCCGTACGACGCACCGGCCGAGGCCCGCCGTGACGGTGTACCGTCCGCCCTCCCGCACGCCGGTGCCGCCCCCGTCGGCCGGGGCGACGGTGAAGCCGCTGCGCCGTTTGACCTCCCACCGCAGCACCGCCTCGCCGGCGGTGTTCCAGGCGTCCTCCCCCCGCCCGATCGTCACGGTCCTCTCGAACCGGCGGAACCCGGGCGGGGACGCCGGCCAGACCGGGGCCTGCGGGGCGGTGGCACCGCGGGGGCCGTAGGTGAGACCGCCGTCCTCACCCATGTGCGTCCGTCCCCCGCTCCAGGAAGTCGGACAGGCCCGTCAGCAGCCGGTCGACGTCCTCGCCGCTGGTGTAGGGGGCCAGACCGACACGGAGCCCGCCGGTGTCCCCCAGGCCGAGGTGACGGGAGGCCTCCAGGGCGTAGAAGCTGCCGGAGGGGGCGTGGACGCCGCGTTCCGCGAGGAAGCGGTAGGCGTCCTCGGTGCGGTGGCCGTCGAGGGTGAGCAGCAGGGTCGGGGTGCGCCGGACCGCCCGGGAGTGGACGGTGACCTGGGGCAGGGCCGCCAGCCCTTTCTCCAGCCGGTCGCGCAGGACGCCCTCGTGCTCCTCGATCCCCTCGAACGCCGAGGCGAGCCGTTCACGGCGGCCGCCGCCCGGCCCGGCGCCCAGCCCGGCCAGGAAGTCGACGGCCGCGCGGGTGCCCGCGAGGAACTCGTAGGGCAGCGTGCCCAGTTCGAAGCGCTCGGGCACCCGGTCCGTGGAGGGCAGCAGTTTCTCCGGGCGCAGTGTCTCCAGGAGCTCGGGGCGGGCGGCCAGGACGCCGTGGTGGGGACCGAGGAACTTGTACGGGGAGCAGACGAAGAAGTCCGCGCCGAGCGCCTCGACGTCGACCGGGGCGTGTGCGGCGTAGTGCACGCCGTCGACGTACAGCAGGGCGCCCGCCTCGTGCGTGATCCGCGCGATCTCGGCGATCGGGGGCATCGTGCCGATCAGGTTGGAGGCCGCGGTGACCGCGACCAGCCGGGTACGGTCGGAGAGCCGGGCGCGGACGTCGTCGGCGGTCAGTTCGCCGGTGGCCGGGTCGAAGTCCGCCCACCGGACGGTGCAGCCGGCCCGCTCGGCCGCCTGCACCCAGGGGCGGATGTTGGCGTCGTGGTCCAGCCGGGTGACGACCACCTCGTCGCCCGGTGACCAGCTCGCGGCGAGGGTGCGGGAGAAGTCGTAGGTGAGCTGGGTGGCGCTGCGGCCGAAGACGACGCCCGCCGGGTCGGCGCCCAGCAGGTCGGCCATGGCGCGCCGGGCCTCGACGACGACGGTCTCGGCGTTGCGCTCGCCGGGCAGGCCGTCGCCGCGGATCGAGAGCGGCCGGGAGAGCGCGGCGGCGATCGCCTCGATGACGGGCAGCGGCGTCTGGGTGCCGCCGGGGCCGTCGAAGTGCGCGGTGCCGGCGGCCAGCGCGGGCACCTGGGCACGCAGTGCGGTGAGGTCGTACGTCATGGAGGGCTTCCTGTCGATGCGGTGGGTGGGCGTGCCGGTCAGACGGACGAACCGTCGGCCCGCGGTGCGAGCGGTGGGTCGGAGAGCTGCTCGCGCAGATAGTTCCAGACGACCGCGATCAGCGCGGCCACGGGTACGGCGAGCAGGCTGCCGACGATGCCGGAGAGGGCGCCGCCGAGGGTCACCGCCAGCAGGACGACCGCCGCGTGCAGTCCGAGACCGCGGCTCTGGATCATGGGCTGGAACACATTGCCCTCGAGCTGCTGCACCACGATGATGACGGCCAGCACGAGCAGCGCGTCCGTCAGGCCGTTGGACACCAGCGCGATCAGCACCGCGACGAAGCCGGCGAACAGCGCGCCCACGATGGGCACGAACGCGGACACGAAGGTCAGCACCGCCAGCGGCAGCACCAGGGGGACGTCCAGGAGCCACAGGCCCAGTCCGATGAACACGGCGTCGAGCAGACCGACGAGCGCCTGCGACCGCACGAAGGAGCCGAGGACGTCCCAGCACCGCGTGGCCACGGCCGGGACGTCGGTGGCCAGCCGGCCGGGGAGCTGCCGGCCGAGCCACGGCAGGAAGCGCGGGCCGTCCTTGAGGAAGAAGAACATCAGGAAGAGCGCCAGCACGGCCGTGACCACACCGTTGAGGACGGTGCTCACGCCGGTGACGGCGGTGGTGGCGATGGCTCCGGCGCTGTCCTGGATGCGGGCGGTCGCGGTGTCGAAGGCACCGGTGATCTGGGCGTCGTCGATGTTCAGCGGCGGCCCGGCGGCCCATTCGCGCAGCCTCTGGACGCCCTCGACGACACCGTCGGCCAGCTCGCCGGACTCCGACGCCACGGGCACCGCGATCAGCGCCACGGTGCCCGCGGCCACCAGCAGGAACAGCACGGTCACCAGGGACGCGGCGAGTGCGGGGGCCAGCCCGCGCCGGCGCAGGAAACGGGTCGGGGGCCAGGTGAGCGTGGTGAGGAGGAGACCGATTATCAACGGCCACACCACCGACCACATCCGGCCCAGCATCCACAGCACCACCGCCGCCGCCACCAGGACCAGCAGCAGCTCACCGGAGACACGCGCCGAGGTGCGCAGCGCGGCGCGGGTTCTCCCCGCGTTCAACATGGCAGACATGGAGGCACTTTATGGGGCCCGCCGGTCACGGTGATCGCCCGGGATCCGTCCGGGAGGGCGTGCGGCGGGGTTCCACCGTGTCGGCCGGGGGCGGCCGGGGCCGGTGAGGCAGACTGAGGTCATGGCCGACCTCGATGCCCGCGGGACACCGTCGCGTCGGTTCCCCCCGGTGCCGAAGAGCGTGGCGGAGGCCCGGCGGTTCGTGCGGGCCGCCCTCGGCGGTGCCGCACCGGACCTGGTGGACACGGCTCAGCTGCTGGTCAGCGAGCTGGTCACCAACGTCGTCCTGCACGCCCGTACCGAGGTCGAGGTGGCGGCCCACGTCGACGACGGCACGGTCCGTGTGCGGGTCGGCGACCGCCGGCCGGACCGCGGGCTCGTGCGGCACGGATGCCCGCCCTACGCCGGTACGGGGCAGGGTCTGCCGCTGATCGCCGGGCTGTCGTCCCGGCGGGGCGTCGAGACCGGTGCCGGGGGCAAGACGGTCTGGTTCGAGCTGCGGCCCGAGGGGCCGCCCCGGCGCCCGGACGACTGGGGGCCCGCCGTGGCACCCTCCGTCCCGGGGACGACGGTGACGCTGCTCGACGTACCGGCGGCGCTCTACGCGGCGGCTCAGCAGCACCGGCACGCCCTGCTGCGCGAGGCGACGCTGGCCGTCGCCGCCGGCCACGATCTCGGTGTGCCCCCCGAGGACCTGGCCGTCGCGCTGGACATGAGCCAGCTGATCACCGCGTCCGCGACGTCCGCGCTGCGGCGGGAGCCCTCCGGGCAGGCGATCCGCTCACTGCCCCTGTCGGTGCCGCCGGACGCCGAACCGTCGGTGCAGACCCTGCGCGCGGTGCTCGACCTGGCCGAGGAGGGCGCCCGTGAGGAGCGCCTGCTGACGCTCCCGGCGCTGCCGCGGCAGCGTCTCTTCCACCAGTGGCTGTTCGACCAGATCGTCGGACAGCTGGCGGGGGCGCCCCCCACGGCGTGGACGGTGGTGCCCGGGGACCCGGGCACCAGTCCCTCGGAGCTGGTGGCGTGGGACGCCGGGCAGGTGCAGGCGAGCAGGACTCCGACGATCGCCGCCGACGAACGGAACCGGATCATCGCGGTGAACGGGTCGGCGGCGGACCTGCTCGGCTGGCGCGCGGACGACCTCGTCGGGCGTCCGCTCACCACACTCGTCCCGGAACACCTCCGCAGACGGCACGTCGCGGCGTTCACGTCCCTGTTGCTCAGCGGGCAGCCCCGGATCCTGGGCCGCTCGGTGCCGCTGCCCGCGCTGCACCACGACGGCCGGCTGGTCCCCGTACGGCTGTTCATCCAGCCGCAGGAGACGGCCGACGGCCGTACCGTCTTCGTCGCCCAGCTCGCCCCGCGGGCCGCCGTTTCCGGCCCCTCCGCCGACCTGCCCGGCCGCGTGCGGTCCATGCCGCAGGAGGAAGCGGAGCGGCTGGCCCCGCCGGCCACCGGTGAGCACGGCCGGGACGCGGACCGGCCCGCGCTGGAGCGGCTGTCGCTGCTGGCCGACACCTCGGCCGCGCTGAGCAACGCCCTGCACCTGGAGGAGGGCCTGGAGCGGGTGGGCCGGATCATCACCCGGCGGCTGGCCGACTGGTGCGCGGTGGACCTGTTCACGGAGAGCGGCCAGGTGGAGCGGGTCTCCCTCGCCCACCGCCCGCCCCACGGCCCCCGGCCCGAGGAGTACAAGGGCCGGCTCCCGCCGGTGTCCGGCGCCGCCCGCGGTCCCCTGGCCCGTGCGCTGCGCGGGGCGGGCCCGCTGCTGCTCACCGGACCGCCGTCGTCCAGCCAGGTCGCGAGCCCCCTGGACGCCCACTACCTGGGGCTGTTCCGGACCATGGGCGCGGACAGCGCGGTCGTCGCCCCGCTGCGGGCCCGCAGGCAGATCATCGGCGCCCTCACGGTGGCCCGCCGCGGGCGCGGGACGCCGTTCACGGAAGAGGACCTGCCACTGGTCCACGACCTGGTGCGCGGGCTCGCCCTGGGCGTGGACAACCTCCGTCTCCACCAGGAGACGCGCAACATCGCCGAGCGTCTCCAGCGGTCGCTGCTGCCGAGGCTGCCGGAGGTCGGTCACCTGCGGCTGGCCGCCCGCTACGCCGCCTCCTCCGCCACCGCGCAGGTCGGCGGTGACTGGTACGACGGCTTCCTCCTGCCCGGCGGGGACACGGCGCTGGTCATCGGCGACGTCACCGGGCACAACCTGGACGCGGCCATCGCCATGAGCCAGTTGCGCAGCATGCTGCGGGGCATCGCCGTGGACCGCCAGGAGCCGCCCGAGACCGTTCTGCAGCGCCTGGACCTGGCGAACCACAGCCTCTACCGCGAGTCCACCGCCACCTGTGTCTACGCCCTGGTCAAGGGCCCCGAGGACGGCCCCTGGGAGCTGGTGCACTCCTCCGCCGGGCATCCGCCGCCGCTGCTCGTCGAACCGGACGGCCGCACCCGCTACCTGGAGGACGGCTCGGGGCTGCTGCTCGGGGTGGACCCCCGGGCGTCCCGTCCCCGGGCCCGGGACGCGATCGCGGCGCACGCGACGGTGCTGCTGTACACCGACGGACTGATCGAACGCCGGGGGGAGCACCTGGACGACGCCATGGAGCGGCTCCGCCGGCACGCCGGGGCGCTGGCCCGGGAGCCGCTCGACGTGCTCTGCGACGAGTTGCTCATCGGGCTGGGTGCCGACAGCGACGACGACATCGCCGTCCTGGCCGTGCGGCCCGTACCGCCGCGCTGACCGCCGTCCCCCGGTGGTGCGGTGGCGGCGCGTCCGGTCCGCGCGCCGCCACCGGCCCGGTCAGTCGAACGGGTCGAGGGTGAGGGAGGCCTGGCTCGGGTTGCCGTCGTGGACGAGCGACTCGTGGTTGCCCACGTCGTCGAAGGCGAAGGCGTACGCCTTGCCGTCGGCCGTCTGCGCGTGGACGGCGCGGGCGTAGTGGTTGGTGACGGGGTCCTGGTAGAAGCCGCCGGAGCCGGAGTCGGGCTGGTGGGGGTTGGTCAGGAGCGTGGAGCGGTTGAATCCGGCGCACAGGGTGCGGGAGATCGGGCCGCGCACCCGGTCGTTGGGGGCGTCGAGCCTCCGGTGGCAGCCGAAGACGGAGGAGGCGTCCGGTTTCTGGAAGCCGGTGACGACGGCTCCCGCGCCGTCGGTGAAGTTCATGACGCCGCCGGAGACCCGGCCGTAGTACTTGATGTCCGGCCGGTCGGTGAAGGGCGTGACCGTCAGGGTGGAACCGGTGTACTTCTGCCAGACCCGGTCGACGTAGTCGTCCATGACCGACGCCGGCAGGGCGCCCGTCTCCAGTCCGTACAGCGGGGACAGGGCGCGCAGCACGGTGCCGTCGGAGCGGGTCTGGATCAGGTCGGCCCAGCCTCCGGGCTGTCCCCTGAGCGTGTCGAGGACCGCCCTGTAGCCTCCGGGCCTGAGCCTGCCGGTGCTCGTCGTGCTGCCGTCGGCGCGCCGCACTCCCACCGAGTAGGGGGCGGAGAACATGTCCACCTGGGTGCTGTTGAGCCACAGGCCCGAGTCGTCGAGGGTGTACTCGGACCAGTTGAAGAGGATGTCGCGGTTGGGGTCCGCCGGGTTCTGCACGGCGGGCTGCACCAGGCCGCCGGTGGTCAGCCTGAAGACGAGTTTGCGGCCGTAGGAGAAGTAGATGCGGCCGGAGAGCCTGGGGACGCGGATGGTCGTGGACCCTCCCGCCGCCGGGCCCGTCATCGAGGCGTCGGGCGCCGGGGTGGGCGGGTTGCCGCCCGCGGGCCAGGGGTGGAACGTGCCGCTCGCGTCGGCCCAGCCCTGTCGGCCGGTCGAGAGCTGGGTGCCGAGGTTGTAGACGTACACCTGCTCGCCGCGGCCCGAGTTGTTGGTGATCTTCAGGGGGATGGTGTCCGGGACCGCGGCGGGGGCGGGGGCGGCCGTCCCGGCGGTGAGCAGTGAGCCGGCGATCACCGAGGCGATGACGGTCCCCGTGGTGAGGACGCGGCGTCCGAGTAGGCGGAGCATGCTCTGCCTCCGTTCGACTTCGTCGGTGGGGGGAAGGAAGTGAGAGCGCTCTCAAGCGTTTCGCTTTGGCGTAGACCTGTCAACAACTCGGCGCACACGCGCCCCGGCCCGGGGCGCGTGCGGACTACAGCCTCTCGGCCGGGAGCGACGCGTAGCGTTCGGCGAGGCCGGTCACCACGGGGTGGTCGGCGGGGAACACGAGGTCGTCCACCTGGGTGACGGGGACCACCCCGACGGCGGCATTGGTCGCGAACACGGCCTCGCACGCGGCCAGTTCGGGCAAGGTGACGCGGGCGGCCGTCCCGGCCCCGGCACGGCGCAGGAGCTCGCGGGCGGTGCCCGCCAGGGCCGGGCCGGCGGGCCAGACCACCCGGCCCCCGCGGACGACGCCGACGTTCCAGGTGCTGCCCTCCAGCACCCCGGAGCCGCCGTCGGTGAACAGGACGTCGTCGAAGCCGGCCCGTCGCGCCTCGCGCCGCAGCCGCAGGACGCCGAACAGACCGACCCCCTTCACCTCCGGCAGGTCCCGGAGGTGGACGGCGGACCGCACCCGCAGCGGCTGCGCCCCGGTGACGGGCGCGGGCCTGGCCGTCACCAGGACCCGCGGGTCCGCGTCCTGGGCGATGTTGCCGAGGTGGAGGGCCGGATCGAAGACCGTGATCCGTACGGTGCACCGGCCAGCCGCCGGCACCGCCCGGCGCGCCCAGGTCCGCACCCGTGCGAGGTCGAGCGGCGCGTCGAAGAGGACGCGGCAGTCCCGGGCCAGACGGTCGAGGTGCAGTTCCGGTCCGCGGACCCGGCCGTCCTCGACCGTCATGGTGGTGAAGTGGCCGTAGTTGGTCAGGGCCAGTGCCCTCAGCGCCTCCGGGGCGACGGGCGAGCCGTTCAGTTCGGTCATGGAACCCACCGTGCCACCCGTCGGGGAGCAGGGACCCGCCGGCCGCCGCGGCGGAGCGCGCGACGACCGGCGGGTACCGGACTCATTTGACGAAGTCCTCGACGACCTTCGGCGGCCAGGTGCCGACCTTGAGCACGCCCATGGAGTAGGCCCGGGACACCAGGGCGGCCCGGTTCGGCACCTTGAGCTTCCGGAGCAGACCGGAGACGTGGTACTCGACTCCCTGGCGGCTGAGGTAGAGACGGGAGGCGAGCGGCACGGTGGAGACGCCGGCGGCTATGCCTTCGAGGATGCGGGCGTCCACCTCGCTGAGCAGCTTCTTCCGGGGCACCACGACCCCGGAGTCGGCGCCCTCGCCGTCCGCCGCGGGCAGCATCACCAGGATCGCGGAGACGTCCGGGAGGTGGCCGCCGCGCACCGCCATCGCGGTCAGCGGAAGCGTGTGCGCGGTGTCCCGGCCCACGGTGATGACCTCGGTGGCGAACCGGTGCCGCTTGCCCTCCAGCATGCGCGAGAACTGCTGCATCAGGGGCTGCCGGACGCTGGGGTGCACCAGGTCGCAGAAGGGCCGGCCGCAGAGGTCCTGCGCGGGGCTGCCGAACCGGCGGTCGAAGTCCTGATTGACCTGCTGGATGGTCAGGGTGGGGTCCAGACAGGCCACGGAGGTGTGGGACCCGTAGACGCCGGCGGCCGCGGCGTCCAGCGCCCCGGTCCCGTCGAGAACGTTCGGACGATCCATGACGAGGTCGTGGGGAGAGAGCGTCAAGGAACTCAGACCCTTCTGCGTGGTGCGGCGAGGGAACCGGGAACACGGACGCCTTTCGGAGGAGACGGAAGTATCCGATCCCGCTGAAACGCCGTGCCGGTGACTGAATGATGCGGAGATTACGGAGACGGCTGTCCGCGGGTCAACGCGAAGTGGGGCCGGTCCGCCAATACTGTGGTCGGCCCTTCGGTGGGTACGGTCCCGCACCGAAGGAGGTTCGGTGTTCGGGGGTTCGGTGCGCCCGCGGCGACCGCAAGCGGCCAGGCCGCTCCCGTCCCATCGAAATCCCTGGTGGGAGCACCCAGCGGGGGTGTTGCCGACACACCGGGCCGACCACACCGGCCGCCCGGGCGAGGACCCCGCCGCACCGCGGGCACGGCACACGGAAACGCCCGGGCACGGTGCTCTCATTCCGCACGCCGTTTCCGGGCGTTCGGGAAGGACCCATTCCCTCGGGTCGGACGTCTTTTACGCGCCGGAAATCAGGGCGATCAGTTCTCGTCGGCCGGCGACGCCGAGTTTCCGGTAGGAATGGGTGAGGTGCTTCTCCACCGCCCGGGAGGTGACTCCCATGGTTTCGGCGATCTCCTGGTTCGTCAGGCCCCTGCACGCGAAGGCCGCGACCCGGCGTTCGGTGCGGGTGAGCACGGCCTCCGGAACGGGGACGGCGGGGAGCGACGGCCCGCCGGCGGCGGCGCGTTCCACCAGCCACGGCGCACCGCACGCGGTGGCCAGCGTGGCGGCCTCCCGGACCAGGGCCTCCGCCTCCATCCCCCCGCCCAGGCGTTCGGCGAGCGCGAGCAGGGCGCGGGCGAGTTCCAGCTGATGGGCGGAGCCGCGCAGCACGGTGACCGCGCGACGCAGCAGAGCCGTTCCCCGGCCGCCCTGCTCCAGCCGGCCCAGCAGGCGCAGCGCCCGGCCCAGCCCCACCGGCGCCCCCCACCGCTCGGCCCGGTCGTGCTCCTCCTCCGCGAGGGAGTGCGCCGCACGGAGGTCGCCGAGACGGCGATGGACGCCGATGGCCCAGGGACGCCAGGGGAACAGCACCGGGTTCTGCCAGCCGGCGGCGTCCAGGCGGCGGCCGCAGGACTGGAGGGAGTCCAGTGCTCCGGTGAGGTCGCCGGCCGCCACGTCACCGGCGGCCTGCAGCAGGCGCAGCATCACGGTGACGGTCAGTCCCTCGTCACGGAGGTGTTCGACCCGCCGGACCACGCGCCGGGCCAGTGCGGGGTCCCGGGTCTCCAGCGCCACCATGGCGTGCGCGAGGGTGGCGACCGTGCCGAGACTGTGCCGGTCGGCCTCGGTCATGCGCAGGGCGGTCTCGGACTGTTCGCGGGCCTGGTCGAGCCGGCCGCGGCCGATGTGGATCAGGGCCCGTTCGATGTGCACCAGCGCGTCGGTCGGCGCGGTGTGCCGTTCCCGGGCCCGGGACTCGACGGCGAGCCAGGAGTCGAGCGCCTCCACGGAGTCGGCGGCGACCATGGTGATGACCACCAGGGGAAGGGTGGACTGGACGCGGGCGGAGGTCGCCGGTTCCCGGTCCAGGACGCGTTCCGCCAGACGGACCACGTCCGCGGCCGGCAGGCCGGCGCCGAAGGTGGCCGCGAGGAGCAGGGCGATCGTCAGCTCCCGCTCGCCACCGGTGTCCAACGGCGGTGGCGAGCCGAGGCGCCGCAGGCGTTCGGCGGCGTCGGCGAGTTCGTAGGGATCCTCGTAGGCGCAGTGGCGCAGCCTGGCCTCCAGGCGCAGGGCGAGGTCGCGATCGGTTCCGGTGAGCGCGGCGGCCGGCCCGAGTCCCTCCGCGGCCTGGCGCAGCAGGTCGACCACACCGGACGGAGCGGGGCCGAGGGGGGTGGGGGCGATGCGCAGCACCGCCGCGGCACGGTCCCGCGCCTCGGGCAGCAGGCTGATCGCCTGAGCGATGTGCCGTTCACAGGCCGGCGGGTCGAAGACACGCTCGGCGGTGCCGAGTTCGACGAGCAGGCGGGCCCGGTCGGTGCCCTGCGCGGTGCTGTCGAGGAGGGCGCGCCGCAGGTAGCGGGCCGCGGCGTCGGGGGCGCCCCGGCGCAGGGCGGTGTCGGCGGCGGACCGCAGGACGTCCACGGTCCAGGGCTGGTGACGGGTGACGACGGCCGTGAGCTGCGCGGCGACCTGCTCGGCGGGGCGGCCGGAGGTGTAGAGCAGCGCGGCCGCCTCGTCGTGGAGCTGCTCGCGCCGGACCATGGTCAGGGTCGACTCGACGGCGTCCCGTACGACCCGGTGGACGAAGCGCGGCTCGCCGTCCGCGGCGACGAGTCCGAGGTCCGCCAGGGTGCGCAGCGCCGCCGGGTAGCCCACGGCGTCGAGGCGCGCCAGACGGGCAACGTTGTCAGGGTCGACGTGATCGCCGAGCACCGCGATGGCGGCCGCGAGGTCACGGACCGGCTGGGCCTGGGTGCGCAGGATGCCGGCGAGGCGCTCGCGCAACTGTGAGGGGCGCAGCGACCGTGCCCGGTCGGCGTGTTCGGCGAGCGGCCGCAGGCCGGCGTGCTCCATGCCGAGCAGGATGGACATCAGGAACAGGGGGTTGCCGACGGCCGTCTCGTGACAGGCGCGGACGAAGGTGTCGTCGCCGGGTTCGCCGAAGTGTGCGCGCACCAGCTCGCGGGTGGCGTCGAGGCTGAGCGACGCGGGCCGGAGGGACTGGGTGGCGGCCTCCCTGACCTCCCGCACCAGGGTGTGGTGGGTGCGGGGGTCCCCGTCGCGCAGGGCGCACACGACGACGGCCCGCAGGCCGTGCAGCCGTTTGGCGAGGTAGGTGAGCCAGCGCAGGGAGGGCACGTCGGACCACTGGAGGTCGTCGACGAGGACGAGGAGTCTGCCGTCGGCGCTGACGTTGGCCAGGAGGGACAGCAGGCCGTGCAGGACCGCCTCGGTGGCCGCGGCGGCCTGGTCCGCTCCGGGTGAGGCGCTGTCGTCGGCGAAGACGTGCCGGGCGAAGGAGGCGTGGGCGTCCATCCAGCGGCCGCGGGTGTCCTCGGACGACTCGGACAGCAGGTTCTCGAAGAGCTGCCTCACGACTCCGAAGGCGAAGTCCTGTTCCATGGGCGCCGCGTTGGCCCGCAGCACCCGGATGTCGTCGTGGCCGTCGGCGAGCGCGGGCAGGGACCGCAGCAGGGCCGACCTCCCGATGCCGAGCGGGCCGGTGACCAGGATCAGGGAGGACCTGCCCCGGCCGGCGGCGGTCAGCGCCGCATCGACCAGGGACGTTTCGGTGGTGCGCTCCAGCAACATGCGGTCAGTCGTCCTTCGTGCCTTGGACCAGGGCGCGCAGGTCGTCGCGACCCCGGATGCGGAGCTTGCGGTAGACACCGCTGAGGCGCAGCTCCACGGTGCGGGTGGTCACCGACAGCGCGGCGGCTATCTCCCGGTTGGCGAAACCCCGGGCGGCGAGCGCGGCCGCGGCCCGCTCCCCCGGTGAGAGGGCCCGCCACGCGGGCGTCGGTACGTCGGCGAGGGCCTGCGGGGGCGCGGGAACGCGTGGCCGGCGTACCGCGGCGCCGGACGGTCCGGCGCTTTCGGTGCCGGCCCTGCCGATCACCGGTGCGGCGACGGCCGTCGCGTGGTCGGACCCGCCGCTCTCGGCGGAGGCCAGGGTCACGACCGCCCGCGTGTAGGCGCCCCGGGAGGGGGCCCGGCCGAGGCTGTCGACGGCCGACCGGAGCCGCTGGAGGCGGTCCTCACCCTTCATCGTGGCGAGGCAGAGCTGGGCCGCGCCGATCGCACCGGGCGCGCCCCAGCGCTCGGCGAGTTCGAGTTCCTCCCGCGCCAGCCACGAGGCCTGTGCGGCGTCGCCGAGGGCGTGGGCCGCCTCGGCGGCCTGGGAGCGCCAGGGAAGGAGCGCCGGATTGGTCCAGCCGTACTGCAGGAACCAGCGCCCGCAGGCCCGGAAGAGCGACCGGGCCCGATGGGGGTCGTCGTCGGCCCGGGCCAGCAGGCCACGGGCGAAGAGCAGTTGCGCACCGCTCACGGACTCCTCGGCGGGAGACGGCACGGGACGCCCGGCGGCGGCGCGCGCCCGGTCCGGCCGGCCGTTGGCGAGGTCGGTGAGGATGCCGAGCGTCGTCCAGTAGGGGTAGGACAGCGGGTGCCTGCTGTCCGGGGGCAGTTCGAGGTCGGCGGCGGCCAGGTCGCGGGCGGCGGACTCGGGACGGCCGTGCCGCAGGTGGAGTTCGGCGCGGAGGGCGAGCACCCGGGCGACGGTCACGGAGCAGCGTTCGCGGTGGGCCTCGGCCAGCAGGGCGCACAGGTGCGTCTCGGCCTCCTCCCCGTCCTCGGTGAGCAGGAGCGTGCGGCAGGCCAGCAGCCTGGGCACGGTGAGCGGGGGCCGGCCGGAGGGGTCGGGGGCCAGGGCCGCACGGGCCTGTCCGCGGGCCTCCTCCCGATCGGCGCCCCGCACGGCGGCCTCCCACGCCCGCACGCCGTTCACGGCCGGGTTCCGCGACGTACGGGGCAGGTCCGGTGCGAGCGGGAAGGCGATCCCGGCGGACGCCCGGCACAACGGCTGCGCCACCCGGAACAGGGCGGTGATGTCCTCGTACCGGGCGGTGGCCGCCTCCGTCGGCCCCGGGTCGGCCGGTGCCTCCCGGCCCCCGTCCGGGCGACCGCCGGCGAGGAACTCGGCGAGGGCGCGCCAGGTGGTGTCCGTGTCACCGCCGAGGAGGCACAGGTCGCCGGCCCGTGCCCGGAAGGCCGCGGCCGCCTCTCCGGGTTCGCGGATGACGCCGCCCATGCGTCGCCCGGCGGCGACGGGTGCGATCACCAGCTCGATCCGGGCCAGTTGGAGCAGGACACGGATGCGGGCCTCCTCGGACAGCGGTTCGGTCAGGGCTCGGGAGAGATAGGCGGCGGCACGGTCGCGGCGGCCACCGCGGAGCGCGGCGGCGGCCGCCCGGCACAGCGTGTCCACCGCCCACGGGGCGCCGACCGGGCGGGCCGGCAGCAGCAGATCACCGATGCCCTGGTCGTCCGCGGCCGCCCGGTGGGCCAGTTCGGCTGCGCGCGCGTACAGGTCGGCACGCTCGGCGGTGGGCATCTCCTCGATGACGCGGGCGCGCGCCACCGGACCGCGCACCCGGAACCGGCCGTCGCACACGGTGACCAGGCCGCTGTCCAGCAGGGCGGCGCAAAGCCGGTTCTCGGGCAGGGCGCCCGGCCCGGCCAGGGCCAGGACCAGCGGGAAGTCGAGGAGGTCGTCACAGACCGCGAGGGCGCGCAGGACGTCGAGGGCGACGGGGTCCCGCACCCCGTCGAGCGCCGCGGCGGCGTGCTCGCCGATCACGTGGGCCGCGATGGCACGGGCGTGCTCCACGTGGTCGGCGTCCGGCGGGTGCCCCGCTCGGGCGAAGCGGCGCAGGGTGTCGCGTACGACGGTGGGGTTGCCCCCGGTCGCGTCGGCGACGGCGGCGACGAAGGAGCGGTCGCCGAGGGTGCCGCAGACGGCCCGCACGGCGTCGGCCGTCCCGGCCCGGGTGAGGCCGGGCAGCGCCAGTTCGACGGTGGTGGCCGAGCCGGTGAGCGGGCTTCCCGCGCACCAGTCGAGGCCGATGTCCGCCGTGCGGATGCTGCCGGCGAGCACGGCCAGCGGCGCGCGGGGCAACCGGCGTATCAGGGCCTCCAGCCAGCGCAGCGAGTCGGGGTCGAGCTGGTGGATGTCCTCCACCACCAGGAGGACGGGCCGGTCGCGGGCCACGGCGAGCAGGCGGGTGAGCCCCGGGAACCGTCCGGGACCGTCCTGGTCGAGGAGGAGATGGGGCAGATGGTCGGCGAACTCCTGGTGTCCGGCGAGCAGTTGACCGACCACTCCGTAGCGCAGGTCCCGTTCCGCGGGTGTCGCGCGGGCCGTGAGGACGCGCAGTCCCCGCTCGGCGGCGTGCCGGGCCGCCCACCGCAGCAACTCGTTCTGTCCCGCGCCGGGTTCACCCGTCACCGTGACCACGGCCGGGCGGCCCGACCGCAGTTCTCCGATCACGGCGGACAGCACGGCCTGCTCGCGGTCGCGTTCCAGGAGGGGGAGGTCGGCGAGCGCCGGCCCGCCGCGGTGGGGACGCCCGCTCCCTTCCCCGCCCGCCCGGTCCGGGACGTTCACCGGATCGCCTTGTGCCCGCATGGCCTCACCGGGTCGCATCGGACCCGGTGCGCCCCTCGCGGAGACCGGGGACGGGCGGGGTGCCGACGTGCAGGGCGCCCGCGAGTTCGGCACGGCGGGTGATCCCGAGTTTGCGGTAGACGCTCGTGAGGTGGAGCTCCACCGTGCGCACCGTCACGAACAAGGACTCCGCGGCCTCCCGGTTGGTCATTCCCGAGGCGACCAGTGCGGCCACCGTGCGTTCCGTGCCGGTCAGCATGTCCAGCGGTGACACCGTGACCTCGCGCATCCTGCCGCCGGCCCCGACCAGTTCCTCGCGGGCCCGCCGGGCGAGCGCCACGCAGCCGCAGCGGCGGGCGAGCGCGACCGCGTCCCGCAGGTGTTCGCGCGCCTCGC
>NZ_JBEORT010000112.1:8176-24322 GCF_040302425.1 Streptomyces sp. NPDC126497 | reverse complement strand
CGACCATGAACAGACTCGCTCCGGACTCCCGTGCCAGCCTGGTGAGTCCCTCGTGCACCTCGGCAGGCAACACGAAGCGCACCCTGCCACCTCGACGCCGTGCCGCGCCGCGTCCGGCACGGCGTTCCCGCGCAGCACGGCGCCCCCGTGCCTCCTCCGGGCCCGGACCCGGCCCTCCCCGGCGCCCCCGGGGCGCCGTCCGTCCCCGCGCAGGCGCACCCGGACCCCCAGGAACCGCCGGTCCGGGACACCCCGGCAGCCGATCCCTGGGGGCGTTACGACCCCTGGGCGGCGGCCGTCGCCGCACCGGCGCAGCGGACCGGGCGGGCGGTGGCCGACGGGAGGCGGCGGCGCGGCCGGGCGCTCGTCGGGGCCGCGCTGCTGCTCGCGCTCGTGTCCGGCGGCGTCGGCGGGATCGTCGGCGCGTACCTGGAGCGCAACGGCGGTGTGGGCACCGTCGAACTGCCGCAGGCCGGCGAGGAGACGGCGGAACGCGACCCCGGCACCGTCGCCGGGATCGCCGCACGGGCCCTGCCCAGCGTCGTCACCCTGCACGTCAGCGGCGCCGGCGAGGCCGGCACCGGCACCGGCTTCGTGCTCGACGGACGCGGCCACATCCTCACCAACGACCACGTCGTCGAACCCGCCGGGGACGACGGCGGGATCACCGTCACCTTCCACAGCGGCGACACCGCCGAAGCCACCGTGGTGGGCCGGGACAGCGGCTACGACCTCGCCGTCGTGAAGGTGAAGGGGGTCAGCGGGCTCACCCCCCTGCCCCTCGGCAACTCCGACAACGTGCGGGTCGGCGACCCCGTCGTCGCCATCGGCGCCCCCTTCGACCTGGCCGGCACCGTCACCTCCGGCATCATCAGCGCCAGGGAGCGGCCCATCACCGCCGGCGGTGAGAAGGGTGACGGCAGCGACGTGTCGTACGTCGACGCCCTGCAGACCGACGCGCCGATCAACCCCGGCAACTCCGGTGGCCCCCTGCTCGACGCCGGGGCGCGGGTGATCGGCATCAACTCGGCCATCCGCTCCGCCGACGGCGGCACCGACCCGGACGACGGCCGGTCCGGCTCCATAGGGCTCGGCTTCGCCATCCCCATCAACCAGGGCAAGCGCGTCGCCGAGGAGCTGATCAACACCGGGAAGGCGGCACACCCGGTGATCGGCATCACCCTCGACATGCAGTACGGCGGCGACGGCGCCCGGGTCGCGGCCAAGGGCGGCGACGGCGGGCCCCCGGTCAGCACCGGCGGTCCCGGCGCCCGGGCCGGGATCAAGGCCGGCGACGTCATCACGAAGGTCGACGGCCGGCGCGTCCACTCCGGTGAGGAACTCATCGTCAAGACCCGCGCCCACCGCCCCGGCGACCGCCTCGAGCTCACCCTGGAGCGGGACGGCGACGAGCGGACGGTCGTCCTGACGCTCGGTTCCTCGGAGGGCGACTGAGCCGGATGAGCTCCGGGACGGTACCGGTCGCACGGGGTGTCCGGGTACCGTGGACCCGGCCCGGACCACGGAAGACCGCAGGCCGCCCCGAGGGCCGAGGACCGAAGGCATCGCGAGGAGCTTCAGGTGTTCAATGACATAGGACCGTTCGAGCTGGTGACGCTCATCGTCCTCGCGGTGCTCGTCTTCGGTCCGGACAAGCTCCCCAAGGTCATCCAGGACGTGACGCGCACGATCCGGAAGATCCGGGAGTTCTCGGAGAACGCCAAGCAGGACATCCGGCAGGAGCTCGGCCCGGAGTTCAAGGACTTCGAGTTCGAGGACCTCAACCCCAAGACGTTCATCCGCAAGCAGCTGGACAACGACGACCTGGGGCTCAAGGAGATCCGTAACGGCTTCGACCTGAAGAAGGAGATGGCCGAGGTCACGGACGCCGTCCACGGCCGCGACACCGACCCCTCGCCGTCGCCCTCCTCCGGCAGCCGTGTGGACATGACCAAGAAGCCCGAGAGCCCGGCGGCCGACGACCGCCCGCCCTTCGACGCGGACGCCACCTGAGCCGGACGTGCGGGGGCGCGCACTCCCGCCCGCGTGACGCGTTTCATACTCCACCCGGGCCGCACACGGCCTGATCAGGACGTCCGCACGGCCCATGCGCCGGGCGATGTCCCAGCCCGTGGCGTCAAGGTGGCTATGCTGCCGAGTTGTTGTGCGGAGCGGACGAGTACGCCCGAAGGGGGGCGGGCCGCCCGGTCCGACGAGAGCGAGGAGGCGTCCGGGCAATGGAGACGACGAGTCGGGCGGTCGCGCAGGCGCCGGCCGCGGAGGACGGACAACACGTCCCCTCCGTCCGGCGTACGGCTGACGGCTACCTGCGTGCGCCCTTCCCCTGGTACGGCCTCGACGAGGCCTTCACGGGGCCGCGCTGGCTGATGCAGGTCGGTCTGGCGGCCGACGGGGCCGTCGAGCACGGATCGGTCGGACACGGCGACGAGCCCTCGGTGCGCAGCGAGTACACGGCCGGGGCGGACCAGGAGTCCAAGGAGAAGTTCGCGGTCGTGGTGACGGTGGCCGCCAACCCGGTGCGCCGCAGTGCCGACGGCACCGGTCTGCTGGAGGCCACCTCGGTCTCCTCCGCCGCCTGGCTCGCCGGAGTGGGGCTGCTGTCCTTCACCTGGCCCGGCCAGATGGACCACTCCCTGCGCGACGACTGGCTGGAGCAGCAGACGGAGACGGCCTGGGTCCTCGCGGACGATCTGGAGGGCGCGGACTGGTCGACGCTGTCCCTGCCCGTGGACGGGGTGCCGACGCCGTTCCACTACCGGGAGTCCGAGTTCGGCTGGGTGCTCGCGGGCTCCACGCGGGCGGGCGTGCACGTGGGCGCGTACGGCAGGGGCATGAGCGCGTACGGCCTCGGCTTCGCCGCGGTGAAGGACATCGCCTCGTACGAGGGCTGAGCCGGGTGCGCGGAAGGGCGCCGTCCGCACCGGACGGCGCCCTTCCGCGCGGGAACCCTCAGAACTTGTTGCGCGGGGTGATCCCCAGGGACATGCCCGACAGGCCCCGCTGCCGCCCGCCGAGCTTGCCGGCGATCGAGCGGAGCGCCGATCCCGCCGGGGAGTCCGGGTCGGACAGGACCACGGGCTTGCCCTCGTCGCCGCCCTCGCGCAGCCGGACGTCGATCGGGATGGCGCCGAGCACCGGCACGGTGGCGCCGGTGGTCCGGGTCAGGCCGTCGGCGACCGTCTGGCCACCGCCCGTGCCGAAGACGTCGACCATCTCGCCGCAGTGCGGGCAGGGCAGCCCCGACATGTTCTCGACCACGCCGACGATCTTCTGGTGCGTCTGCACGGCGATGGAGCCCGCCCGCTCGGCCACCTCGGCCGCCGCCTGCTGGGGCGTGGTGACGACGAGGATCTCCGCGTTCGGCACCAGCTGGGCCACGGAGATCGCGATGTCACCGGTGCCCGGGGGCAGGTCGAGCAGCAGCACGTCCAGGTCGCCCCAGTACACGTCCGCGAGGAACTGCTGGAGCGCGCGGTGCAGCATCGGGCCGCGCCAGACCACCGGCGCGTTGCCCGGGGTGAACATGCCGATGGAGATGACCTTCACGCCGTGCGCCGACGGCGGCATGATCATGTTCTCGACCTGGGTGGGACGCCCGTCGGCGCCCAGCATGCGCGGCACCGAGTGGCCGTAGATGTCGGCGTCCACGACGCCGACCTTCAGGCCGTCGGCCGCCATCGCCGCCGCCAGGTTCACCGTCACCGACGACTTGCCGACGCCGCCCTTGCCGGACGCCACCGCGTAGACCCGGGTCAGGCTGCCCGGCTTGGCGAAGGGCACCTCGCGCTCGGTCTGGCCGCCGCGCAGCGCGGCCGCCAGTTCCTTGCGCTGCTCGTCGCTCATCACGTCCAGCGTCACGTCGACCCGGGTGACGCCCTCGACCCGGGAGACCGCGTCCGTCACGCGCTGCGTGATCGTGTCCCGCATGGGGCAGCCGGAGACCGTCAGGTACACGGTGACCGCGACCGCCCCGTCCGCGCCGATCTCCACCGATTTGACCATCCCGAGTTCGGTGATGGGCCGGTTGATCTCGGGGTCGTTCACCGTCGCCAGTGCCTCGCGCACCGCGTCTTCCGTAGCCATGAGAACGATGGTACGGCTCCCGGTACACCCGCCGGTAAGGGCTTCAGCGGTCGTCTGCGTCACGTTCCGGCGGGCGTTCCGCCCGCATCGACGGGAATGCTCCCGGGTGGTCCTTGTGCCCGTTCTGCCGCCCCTCCAGCTCCTTGACCATGTCCTGGAGCTCCGAGCGGATCCAGTCCCGGGTGGCCACCTCACCGAGCCCGATCCGCAGGGCGGCGATCTCCCGGGTGAGGTACTCGGTGTCCGCGATCGACCGCTCGTTCTGCTTGCGGTCCTGCTCCAGATTGACCCGGTCCCGGTCGTCCTGCCTGTTCTGCGCGAGCAGGATCAGCGGGGCGGCGTAGGAGGCCTGCAGGGAGAGCATCAGGGTCAGGAAGATGAACGGGTACTCGTCGAAGCGCAGCTCCTTCGGCGCGGACACGTTCCACACCACCCACAGGATGATGACGACCGTCATCCAGACGATGAAACGTCCGGTGCCCAGGAACCGCGCGATGCGCTCCGAGAGCCGCCCGAAGGCCTCCGGGTCCCACTCGGGCAGGATGCGGCGCCGGGGAGGGCGCGGCTGGTCCAGACGGGGCGTGCGCGCCCGTCCGGCGGCCGTGGCGCCCGTCGGTACGCGCTCGCGCGCGCCGTCGCGCTCAGGAGTCATCGGCCACCACCCCTTCGTCGAGGTGGAACTCGGTCTCCCGCCAGTCGTCGGGCAGCATGTGGTCCAGTACGTCGTCCACCGTCACCGCGCCCAGCAGCGACCCCGCCTCGTCGACCACGGGCGCCGCCACCATGTCGTACGTGGCGAAGAACCCGGCGACCACGGGCAGCGCCGCGTCCGGTTCCAGGGGCTGCAGGTCGTCGTCCAGGATCGAGCCGACCAGCGTGTACGGGGGATCGCGCAGCAGGCGCTGGAAGTGGACCGTGCCCAGGTACTTGCCGGTGGGCGTCTCCTCCGGCGGGCGGCAGACGTAGACCTGCGCGGCGTGCGCGGGGGAGAGGTCCGGCTCGCGGATCCGGGCCAGGGCGTCCGCGACGGTCGCGTCGGGCCGCAGCACGATCGGCTCGGTCGTCATCAGACCGCCCGCCGTGTGCTCCTCGTACGACATCAGGCGCCGCATGTCGGCCGCGTCGGCGGGCTGCATCAGGCTCAGCAGCCGCTCCTTGTCCGCCTCGGGCAGCTCGCCCAGCAGGTCGGCCGCGTCGTCGGGGTCCATGGCCTCCAGGACGTCGGCGGCGCGCTCCTCCTTCAGCTTGCCGAGGATCTCGATCTGGTCGTCCTCGGGCAGCTCCTCCAGGACGTCCGCGAGCCGGTCGTCGTCGAGGGCGGCGGCCACTTCCGCGCGCCGCTTGGGGGAGAGGTGGTGCAGGACGTTGGCCAGGTCGGCGGGGCGCAGCTGCTCGAAGGTGGCGAGCAGGTTCTCGGCGCCCTGCCCCTGTTCCTCCAGGGAGAACCCGGTGACCGCGGACCACTCGACGGTCAGTGTCTCGCCCTTGCCGCGCCGGAACGCGCCGCCCTTCCTCCCCTTGCGCACGAAGACCCGGTCGATCTCCCACTCGCGCCGGGCCGCGAACTGATGCACCGACAGGTCGAGGACGGTGACCTCCTCACCGCTCTCCACGAGCGTCACCCGCCGGTCGAGCAGCTCACCGAAGACCAGCCGCTCGGTGGGCCGCTGCTCGAAGCGCCGCACGTTGAGCACCCCGGTGGTGATGACCTGGCCGGACTGCACGGCGGTCACCCGGGTCATGGGCAGGAAGATGCGGCGGCGGGTGGAGAGTTCGACCACCAGGCCGAGCAGGCGCGGCGGACGCCGGCCAGGCCGCAGGATGACGACCAGGTCGCGCACGCGTCCCACCTGGTCGCCGGCCGGATCGAAGACGGCGACACCGGAGAGGTGCGAGACGAAGAACCGGGGGGCGCCCCCTGCCATGGCCGCCGCTCCTTTCCGTGCGGGTGTTCTCGTCGCGGGTCCTGCCTGCTGCGATTGTTCTCGAATTGCCCGCTCGGGTGGGCTTCAGGCTAGCCCGTACCGATCGGCCGTGCGTCGGCGGCCGGTCCGTCCGGACCGGCTCCGCCCGGTCCACCTGGCCCCGGTACCCTGCGGTACGCCGTTCAGGTCCCCCGTCAGAGAGGCAGCCCACCTGTGATTCCGATCTCCCAGGGCCGTTCCCGCAGGGCCACGCTGGCGGGCGCCGTGTGCGCGCTGCTCGTGACGGGGACGGCGCTCACGGGATGCTCCGAGGATCCGGACGAGGGCACCAACGGTGTCGGCAGACTGCCCGCCGACCAGATCCGGGGCAGGGCCCAGAAGGCCGCCGAGTCGGTCGGCACGGTACGGCTGCACGGCACCGTGGTCACCAGCGGACGCACGTACACGCTGGACATGCGGCTGAAGGAGCAGGGCGGCATCGGCTCGGTCACCACCAAGGGGGAGACGTTCCGCCTGCTGCGGATCGACGACGAGCTGTACCTGAAGGCCGGTGCGGGGTTCTGGGGTCACGAGGACGGCGGGACGGACGCGGCGGCGGCCGGCAAGCTCGCCGAGAAGTATGTGAAGGTGCCGCAGGGCGATCCGTCATACAAGAAGTTCATCGGTTTCACGGACAAGAACGTGCTCCTCGGCGGTCTGCTGACCCTGCACGGCGAGCTGGCCAAGGACGGCCGCCACGAGCAGTCGGGCGTCCGCACCATCCGCGTCACCGGCGACCAGGGCTCCGGCGGCACCCTGGACGTCTCGCTCGAGGGAAAGCCGTACCCGGTGCGCCTGGTGCGGGCCGGGAAGGCGGGCACCCTCACCTTCTCGTCGTGGGGCGCCGACTTCGAGCTGGAGGAACCGGCCGAGGACGAGACCCTCGACTACGGCAAGCAGCTCCCGACGTCCTAGGCCCGCCGCTGCCGCTGCCTCTTCTTCTTGAGCAGCAGCCGGGGCAGCGCCGCCGGGACGGGACGACGGGTCGTCACCGGCGTCGGCAGCGGGGCCTCGGCCAGGGAGCCGTCGGGGAGCGGGGCCGTCGCGCCGGTCGGCTCCAGGCGCAGCACCCGGCACTCGCGGGCCCACCGTCCGGTCATCGCCTCGCCGTCGGGCGCGTTGAGCCGCTTGCCCTTGAGCTCGGCGACCGCCGCCGTCCACTCCTCGGAGCCGGACGGCAGCTCGACGACCGTCGCCGTCCAGGAGACCAGCCGGCCGCCCTTGTCCTTGCTGCGGACCGTCACCTCGGCGGACACGCCGTCGGTCAGCCCCGGCAGCGGCTGCTCCCCGGGCCCGTCGCCGACCACGCACGCGGCGCCCTCGTGCCACACGTGCCACAGCGCGCGGGCCGCGGCGCCGGGCGCCTCGACCCAGACGAGGCCGGACTTCTTCGTGGCCTCCTCGATGAGGGCCCGCTCGAGCAGCTCGCTTGTCATGGGCCCAGCCTATCCAGGCGCTCCCGGGGTGCTCAGAGCCAGCCGTTGCGCTTCAGCGACCGGTGGATGCCCAGGCAGATGGCGACCGTGACACCGAGGATCACCGGATAGCCGTACTTCCAGTGGGTCTCCGGCATGTAGTCGAAGTTCATCCCGTACACCCCGCACACCATGGTCGGCACGGCGATGATCGCGGCCCACGAGGTGATCTTGCGCATGTCCTCGTTCTGCGCCACGGACGCCTGGGCGAGGTTGGCCTGAAGGATGGAGTTCAGCAGTTCGTCGAAGCCGACGACCTGTTCCTGGACCCGGGCCAGGTGGTCGGCCACGTCCCGGAAGTACTTCTGGATGTCCGGGTCGATCAGCCGCATCGGCCGCTCGCTCAGCAGCTGCATCGGCCGCAGCAGCGGGGACACGGCCCGCTTGAACTCCAGGACCTCACGCTTGAGCTGGTAGATCCGCCCGGCGTCGGTGCCGCGCGGGGTGCCCTTGCGCCCCGGCGAGAAGACCTCCGTCTCGACCTCGTCGATGTCGTCCTGTACCGCGTCGGCCACCGCGATGTAGCCGTCCACCACGTGGTCGGCGATGGCGTGCAGCACGGCCGAGGGGCCCTTGGCCAGCAGCTCGGGGTCGTCCTGCAGGCGGTGCCTGAGGGCCCGCAGGGAGCCCTGCCCGCCGTGCCGGACGGTGATGAAGAAGTCCCGGCCGGTGAAGCACATCACCTCACCGGTCTCGACGACCTCGCTGTTGGCGGAGAGCTCGTCGTGGTCGAGGTAGTGGACGGTCTTGAAGACCGTGAACAGCGAGTCGTCGTAGCGCTCCAGCTTGGGCCGCTGGTGCGCCTGGACGGCGTCCTCCACGGCCAGCGGGTGCAGCCCGAACTCCCGGGCGATCCCGGCGAATTCGGCCTCGTTCGGCTCGTGCAGGCCGATCCACACGAAGCCTCCGTCGCGGCGCACCAGCCGCATCGCCTCGTGCGGGGTGAGCGATCCGTCCCCGGTCTCCAGGCGGCGGCCGTCGCGGTAGACGGCGCAGTCGACGACGGCGGTGGTCGTCGCGGGGTCACGGGTGGCGTCGTACGGGCCGCTCTCCTTGCGCAGCGAGATGCGGGAGGAGGGGCGGACCACGGCGCGCAGGTCGCGGATCATCGACATGGCGGGCTCCTTCGCGACAGGCAACGAAAGGCGCCGGAACGACGGGTGGAACAACCCGGAATGAGGACGTCCTGGACTGCGGATGTTTGGCACGTCCACAAAGCGGGGAGCACCGCACCGTCGCGGTGGCGAGCTTCGTCGCTGATACAGCTACGGGGGCAGATCAGACGGAACGAAACGAAGTGCTCTTCCGATGAAGACGCGCGGACGAAAGGCGGGAGCCAGACAGGAGCAGCTGCATCAGAGGGCGGAAGAGCGGGTGCTACTGCACGGTCGACTTCGGTCCATGCCAGCCCCACCTCCTCCGGCCGGTCCCTCGTGAGGGACGATCCACAATCCCCTCACGGGGATTCCCCGAGAGACGGGGAGTGCCACAGGCGTCGGGACTCGATCGCGACGCTTCTGCGTGCTGTCCCGAACGACCGGTCAAGCGTATCAGCCGACTGCCGTGTCAAGGCTCTGCTTTGCCCGGTACTGACGAGTTCTATGCTCGCCGCATGGCTGATGTTCTTCCTCTGGTCGAGGCCCGGCTGCGCACGGCGCTGGGCGAACCGGACGCCCGCGCGGCGGTCACCTTCCTGGGCACGGACCGCATCGAGGTGCTGCGCTTCCACGAGGGCGACATCGTGCGCTACGCCACCCTCGGCATGTCCGCCCAGCCCATGACCGACCCCACGGCGGTGGTCGCGGACCCGGTCAAGGGTCCACGGGTCGAGCTGGTGCTGTCCGTGCGCGGCGGGCTCGCCGACACCGACAAGGTGCTCCGCCCGCTCGCCGTGCTGGCCGCCTCCCCGCAGGTCGAGGGGGTCGTCGTGGCCCCCGGCGCCTCGCTCGACGTGGGTGAACCGCTGTGGCCCGGCGCGCCGTTCACCTCCGTGCTGGTCGCCGAGCCGGGCGGTCTGGTGGAGGACCTGGAGCTCGACGGCCCCCTGGACCCCGTGCGGTTCCTGCCCCTGCTGCCGATGACGCCGAACGAGGCCGCCTGGAAGCGGGTGCACGGCGCCCAGGCCCTCCAGGAACGCTGGCTGGACCAGGGCACGGACCTGCGGGATCCGTCCCGCAGGTCCGTGCCGCTGGAGTGAGGGAGAGCGCCGACGCCCGTGGTCCGGCGCTCAGTTGGCGAAGGCGGTGACCCCGTCCTCGGCGGCGCGGCGCGGCCGCGGTTCCCCGGCCTCGTGGGCCAGGGCCCTGCGCCGTACGACGACCACCAGCGCGCCCAGCACCGCCGTGGCCGCCGCGACCGCGAACGGGACGTGGACGTCGGTCCACTCCTCGATCTTCGGCGCGAAGAAGGGCGCGGCGGCCGCCGCGAACCAGCGCACGAAGTTGTAGCCGGCGCTCGCCACCGGCCGGGGCGCATCTGACACCCCGAGCGCCAGCTCGGTGTAGACGGTGTTGTTCACGCCGATGAGGGCGCCGGACAGGACGGTGCAGACGACGGCCGTGGTGTGGTCGCCGTAGCCCAGGACCAGCACGTCCGCCGCCAGCAGCACCAGCGAACCGCCCAGCACCTTCGGCGAGCCGAACCGCCTCTGCAGCCGCGGCGCCACGATCACCGAGAAGACGGCGAGCAGCACGCCCCAGGCGAAGAACACCGCGCCCGACCGGTACGGGGACATGTCCAGCACGAACGGCGTGAAGGCCAGCACGGTGAAGAACGTGTAGTTGTAGAAGAACGCCGAGACCGCCACGGAGGCCAGTCCGCCGTGCCCGAGCGCCTTGAGCGGGTCGAGCAGCGAGGTCCTGCGGGCCGGCTTCGGCTGCTCCCTCAGGAACGCCGCGATGCACAGGAAGCCGACCGCCATCAGGACGGCCGTGCCGAAGAACGGGTAGCGCCAGCTCGCGTCGCCGAGCAGGGCGCCCAGCAGGGGCCCGCAGGCCATGCCGAGGCCGAGGGCGGACTCGTACAGCAGGATGGCCGCCGCGCTGCCCCCGGCCGCCGCGCCGACGATGACGGCGAGGGCCGTGGAGACGAACAGCGCGTTGCCGAGTCCCCAGCCCGCCCGGAAGCCGACCAGCTCGCCGACCGATCCCGAGGTGCCGGACAGCCCGGCGAAGACCACGACGAGCGCGAGCCCGAGCAGCAGGGTCTTCCGGCCGCCGATGCGGCTGGAGACGAACCCGGTCACCAGCATGGCGAGCGCGGTGATGAGGAAGTACGACGTGAAGAGCAGGGAGACCTGTCCGGCGGTGGCGTCGAGGCCCTCGGCGATGGAGGGCAGGATCGGGTCGACGAGCCCGATCCCCATGAAGGCGACGACGGAGGCGCCGGCCGTCGCCCACACGGACTTCGGCTGGCGGAGGATGCCGCCCGGTCCCGCGTCGAGGGGGTCGTGGGGGTCGTCCATGGGTGCTCCAATCCGGGACGTGGACCGCACGTGATGGTTGGCTTGTACACACGATAAATTAGCCAAGCTAATTAATGCAAGATGCATCTATTTTTCGACCCGCCGGTACCCCCGGACGGGTGATCGTCCTTGACGTGGCGCGGCGCGGGTAGGACCGTGGGGCCCTATGAGGGGCGAACCCAGTTGCCCGAAGTGTGGTGGCCGGGTCAGGGCTCCCGGCCTCTTCTCGGATGCCTGGCAGTGTGATGCGCACGGCACGGTGCATCCGCTGCAGCCCGTGATACCGCCGAGCGTCGAGGCCCTCGAAGTCGTCGTGCACCGCACGAAGGTGCCGGTGTGGATGCCGTGGCCGCTGCCGGTGGGCTGGCTGTTCACGGGCGTGGCCTCCGCGGGCGACGACCGCAGCGGGGGCCGGGCGACCGCCGTCGCGTGCACCGGACCCGGGCCGCTCGGCGGCATGGGCGAGCTGATCCTGGTCGCCGAGGAGCTCGGCGTGGGCCTCGGCGCGCGGTACGCGGGCGTCGACGGTCCCGACCCGGGGCCGTACCTGGACGTGGAGAAGCCGCCGCAGGCCAAGGTCCTGGCCGCCGGCCGCCCGACCCCGCTCTGGCACGTCTCCGGGGCGCCGGACGACCGCGCCGTCTTCGCGGGCGAGGCGCTCGGGATGTGGCTGTGGGCGGTGGTGTGGCCGGAGCAGTCCGGGCTGCTGATGTACGACGAACTGGTCCTCGCCGACCTGCGGGACGCCGGGGCCGAGGTGGAGCTGATGCCCTGCGGTGCGCTGTCGCCGCGCCTGCTGGAGGCGTAGGCGCCGGACAGCGCGCCGGTAGGGGGCGTACGGCGGTTTCGGGTGTGACAGGGGAGGGTGAAAATCCGGTTATCCTGGAGCGTCCCGTCCGCCCGTCACCGCTTGGAGTAACGCGTCGTGCGTATCGATCTGCACACCCACTCCACCGCGTCCGACGGTACGGACACGCCGGCCGAGCTGGTCCGCAAGGCGGCCGCCGCCGGTCTGGACGTCGTCGCCCTGACCGATCACGACACCACCCGCGGGCACGCCGAGGCGCTCGCCGCGCTGCCGGCGGGGCTCACCCTGGTCACCGGCGCCGAACTCTCCTGCCGGCTCGACGGCGTCAGCATGCACCTGTTGGCCTACCTCTTCGACCCCGAGGAGCCCGCGCTGCTCGCCGAGCGCGAGCTGGTCCGGGACGACCGGGTGCCACGGGCCAAGGGCATGATCGCCAAGCTGAACGCGCTGGGCGTGCCGGTCACCTGGGAGCAGGTCGCGCGGATCGCCGGCGACGGCTCGGTGGGCCGCCCGCACGTGGCCAGCGCGCTCGTCGAGCTGGGCGTCGTGCCCACCGTGAACGACGCCTTCACCCGGGAGTGGCTGGCCGACGGGGGCCGGGCCCACATGGCGAAGCACGAGACGGACCCCTTCGAGGCCCTGCGGCTGATCAAGGACGCGGGCGGCGTCGCCGTCTTCGCGCACCCCGCCGCGAGCAAGCGGGGCAGGACCGTGCCGGAGTCCGCGATCGCCGAACTGGCCGGGGCGGGCCTCGACGGCATCGAGGTCGACCACATGGACCACGACCCCGAGACCCGGGCGCGGCTTCGCGGCCTCGCCGAGGACCTGGGACTCCTGGCGACCGGCTCCAGCGACTACCACGGCAGCCGGAAGACCTGTGTCCTCGGCGAGTTCATGACGGACCCCGAGGTGTACGGCGAGATCACGCGACGCGCGACCGGGGCGTTCCCGGTGCCGGGAGCCGGCGGGGCCTGAGGTCCGCCCCTTCGCGCCACCCTTCTCTCCTCCGTACCTCCAGCAAGGCTGTCATGCTCGACGTCGCCGTCTTCGGCTCCCTCTTCCTGACCCTTTTCGTCATCATGGATCCCCCCGGGATCACCCCGATCTTCCTCGCCCTGACCGCCGGGCGGCCCGCCGCGGCGCAGAAGCGGATGGCCTTCCAGGCCGTCTGCGTGGCCGGTGGTGTGATCACCGTGTTCGGGCTGCTCGGCCACCAGATCCTCGACTACCTGCACGTGTCGGTGCCCGCGCTGATGATCGCGGGCGGCCTGCTGCTCCTGCTGATCGCGCTGGACCTGCTCACCGGCAAGACCGACGAGCCCCAGCAGACCAAGGACGTCAACGTCGCGCTGGTCCCGCTGGGCATGCCGCTGCTGGCGGGACCCGGTGCGATCGTGTCGGTCATCCTCGCCGTGCAGAAGGCCGACGGCGTCACCGGGCAGGTCTCGGTGTGGTCGGCGATCCTCGCCATCCACGTCGTGCTGTGGCTGGTGATGCGGTACTCGCTGCTGATCATCCGCGTCATCAAGGACGGCGGGGTGGTCCTGGTGACGCGCCTGGCCGGCATGATGCTCTCCGCGATCGCCGTGCAGCAGATCATCAACGGCGTCACCCAGGTGATCCGGGGCGGCTGATCCCGGAACCGGCACCGGACGCGCGGAGCCCCCGTACCGAGGACGGTACGGGGGCTCCGGGTCCGGGTGGACGCGGGGGCCGGGGCCGTGCGGCCGGTCCCCGGGGCGCTGCGCGTTATGAGGCCGGTGTGTCGGCCGGGCGGATCCACAGGCGCTGTCCGATGGCGGCGGCCTGCTGAACGATGCGGTTGACGGAGGCGGCGTCCACGACGGTGGTGTCCACGGGGGTGCCGTCGACGTCGTCGAGTCGCATGATTTCGAAGCGCAAGGGGCTTCTCCCTTCGTCTGGTCATCCTCCTGGAGGAGAACTGCTCGGTGGGGGTCCACGGGCCGACCGGGCCCGTGTTCCATGAAGGGTTCAACGGGATGCGTGATGCAAACATTCCCTACGCTAAGGAAATTTTTCGATCGACTAAATACTGACCGGTAAGGGTTTCGAAGGAGACCGACCGGGACCGGTTGTGTTCGTAGCGTGACCACCGGAACAATGGCGGTGATGAACGAAGACCTCGCGGCTCTGCACGGCCGTATCGACCGCACCAACGAGCTGCTCCAGCGCATGCTCGCCGAGGTGGCGAAGACGCCCTCGACGCACGCCATCTTCGTCGACGCGGGCTATCTCTACGCCGCCGCGGGACGGCTCGTGGCCGGGACGGAGGACCGCCGGGCCTTCGACCTCGACGCCGAGGGGCTCATCGACGCCCTCATCGACCGCGCCCGCACCATTTTCGCGGACAGCAGGCTGCTGCGGGTCTACTGGTACGACGGGGCCAGGCGCCGCATCCACACCGCCGAGCAGCAGTCCATCGCCGAACTCCCGGACGTCAAGGTCCGCCTCGGCAACCTCAACGCCAACAACCAGCAGAAGGGCGTCGACTCCCTGATCCGCAGCGACCTGGAGTCACTGGCCCGGCACCGCGCCATCAGCGACGCGGCCCTGCTCGGCGGCGACGAGGACCTGGTCTCGGCGGTCGAGGCGGCCCAGGGGTACGGCGCCCGGGTCCACCTCTGGGGCATCGAGGCGCCCGAGGGCCGCAACCAGGCCGAGCCGCTGCTCTGGGAGGTCGACAGCCAGCGCACGCTCGACCTGGACTTCTTCAAGCCCTACGTCTCCCGGCGCACGGCACCGGCGTACGAGGCCGCCACGGGCCGGCCCACCCGCGAGGACGTCCGGTTCGTGGGCGCGCAGATCGCCGCGAAGTGGCTGGTCGCACGGGGCCGGGACACGCTGGTGGAACTGCTTCCGGGCCACCCCTACCTGCCCGGGTCCGTCGACCAGGACCTGCTGGTGGAGGCGGAGGGCCTGTTGCAGTACTCCCTGCGCGGCCAGGCGGACCTGCGCCGCGCCCTGCGCGACGGCTTCTGGGACCACCTCCAGACGCAGTACTAGCGGTACCGGCCGCCGGCCCCGGGGCGCAGGGCGTCCCAGAAGTCGGCGAGGGCGCGGGCGGTGGGCCCGGGGCGGTCGACGGCGGGCGAGTGCTCGGCCCCGTCGACCACGGTGCGGTGGGCCTTCAGCCGCAGGGCCATCGCGTCGAGGTCCGGCACCGGCCAGGTGTCGTCACGCGCGCCCGACAGGACGTGGAACGGCAGCGGCACGGCGGCGAGTTCGGCGACCCGGTCCGGCTCCGCGCACAACTGCCTGCCCGTGGCCAGCAGCTGCGCGGGCTTGGTGCCCAGCCAACGGCGCCGCAGGTGCTCCGGACCGCCGGTGCCGCGCGCCGGTCCGCCCACTTCCTCCGGCGGGCCCATGGCCAGGATCGCCTCCCAGCACTCCGCCATCGACATCACGGCGAGCGCGTCCCGCAGCAGTTTCACGCGCTGCTCCTGGGAGGCGGAGATCCGCGCGGGACCGGAGGAGAGAAGCGTGAGCGAACGGAAGGGGGAGTGGTCCAGGAGGACGGCGGCACGGGCGATCTGGCCGCCGAGCGAATGTCCGACGAGGTGCACGGGCGCACCGATCGCATGTGCCTGCGCGAGCACGTCCCGTGCCAACTCGTCCTGCGTGTAGGCGGATTCGTCGTCGGCGGGCCCGTCCGACTCGTACTGGCCCCGCCCGTCCACGGCGACGGTGCGGTAGCCGCGCGCGGCGAGCGGCTCGTGCACCGGCGCGAAGTCCTCCTTGCTGCCGGTGTATCCGGGCAGCAGCAGCGCGACCCCCTTCGTCACGACTCCGGCGGCCGGCGGCACGTCCACGACGGCGAACTCCCCGCGCGGGGTACGGAGCCGGCGGGCACGGACGCCGGGGGGCGGGGCGGAGGGGGAGTGGCTGGTCACGGGGTGAGGGTAGCGGGTGCGGACACGCCGGCGGCCCGGCCCCACGGGTGTGGGACCGGGCCGCGGGTTCGTCGCGTCAGCCCTCCGCGGGCTCCGCGGCCGCCGCCGTCTTCCGGGTCCGGCGGGGCTTCGTCTCCGGCTCCGGCTCGGCCGCGGCCTGCGCCGGGATCTCGGCGGTCTTGCGGGTGCGGCGCCGGGGCTTGGCCTCGGCGTCCTCGGCGGTGTCGACGGCGGCTTCGGCCTTCTTGGCGGCCGTCTTGCGCGTCCGGCGCGGCTTGGCCTCCGCGGCCTCGGCCTCCGGAACCGCCTGCGCCGGGATCTCGACGGCGGCTTCGGCCTTCTTGGCCGCGGTCTTGCGGGTGCGGCGCGGCTTGGTTTCGGTGGCTTCGGCCGTCTCGGTGTTGCCTTCGGCGGTGTCGGC
>NZ_JBEORT010000112.1:0-8080 GCF_040302425.1 Streptomyces sp. NPDC126497 | reverse complement strand
GCTTCGGCCTTCTTGGCCGCGGTCTTGCGGGTGCGGCGCGGCTTGGTTTCGGTGGCTTCGGCCGTCTCGGTGTTGCCTTCGGCGGTGTCGGCGGCGGCTTCGGCCTTCTTGGCCGCGGTCTTGCGGGTGCGGCGCGGCTTGGTTTCGGTGGCTTCGGCCGTCTCGGTGTTGCCTTCGGCGGTGTCGGCGGCGGTCTCGGCCTTCTTGGCCGCGGTCTTGCGGGTGCGGCGGCGCGGTTCGGCGGCCGGGGCCTCGGGCTCGGCGGCGACCGGGGTCTCCGCCACGACCGGAGCCGCCACGGCCACCGTGGTCTCCTCGGTCGCCGGGGTGGCCACCGCCGTCTCCGTGTCCGCCGCGTTCCTGCGCGTCCTGCGACGGCGCGGCTTCGCGGGGGTCTCGGCCGCCCAGGGGGCCACCGTGCCCTCCGCCGTGTCGACGGCGGATTCGGCCGTCCCCTCCGCGGTCGCCGCGGACTCCGTCGTCTTCACCACGGTCTCCACCGCGGTCGCCGCCCCGGCCGGGGCCCCGCCGCGGGTACGGCGACGGCGCCGCGGCGTGCGGGCGGCCGTGCCGGCCTCCGCCTCGCCGGCGTCTTCGGCGGCCGGGCTCACGGGCTGCTGCGCCGCCTCGTCCAGCGCCGCTCCGCCGCGCGTACGGCGACGGCGCCGCGGCGTGCGGGTCGAGCTCTCCCGGTCCGCGGAGCGGGGGGCCTCGCGCCCGCCCCGGCCACCGCGTCCGCCCGGCTCGCCCAGGTCCTCCAGCTCCTCCGCGTCCAGCCCGGCGCGGGTGCGCTCCGAGCGCGGCAGGACGCCCTTGGTGCCCTCGGGAATGCCGAGGTCCGAGAAGAGGTGCGGGGAGGTGGAGTACGTCTCCGGCGGGTCGCCGAAGCCCAGGTCCAGCGTCTTGTTGATCAGCTGCCAGCGCGGGATGTCGTCCCAGTCGACCAGCGTGATCGCCGTACCCTTCGCTCCCGCGCGGCCGGTGCGGCCGATGCGGTGCAGATACGTCTTCTCGTCCTCGGGGGACTGGTAGTTGATGACGTGCGTCACGCCCTCGACGTCGATGCCGCGGGCGGCGACGTCGGTGCAGACGAGCACGTCCACCTTGCCGTTGCGGAACGCGCGCAGCGCCTGCTCGCGGGCGCCCTGACCGAGGTCGCCGTGGACCGCGCCGGAGGCGAAGCCGCGCTGCTTGAGCTGGTCGGCGAGGTCGGCGGCGGTGCGCTTGGTGCGGCAGAAGACCATGGCCAGGCCCCGGCCGTCGGCCTGCAGGATCCGCGCGACCATCTCGGGCTTGTCCATGTTGTGCGCGCGGTAGACGAACTGCGTGGTGTTCGCGACCGTCGCGCCCTCGTCGTCCGGGGACGTGGCGTTGATGTGCGTCGGCTGCGACATGTAGCGCCGGGCCAGGCCGATCACCGCGCCCGGCATGGTGGCCGAGAACAGCATGGTCTGGCGCCTGGCCGGGAGGAAGCCGATGATCTTCTCGACGTCGGGCAGGAAGCCCAGGTCGAGCATCTCGTCGGCCTCGTCGAGGACGAGGGCCTTCACGTGCTTGAGGTCGAGCTTCTTCTGCCCGGCGAGGTCGAGCAGCCGGCCCGGGGTGCCGACGACCACGTCGACGCCCTTCTTCAGCGCCTCGACCTGCGGCTCGTAGGCCCGGCCGCCGTAGATGGCGGTGACGCGCACGTTGCGCACCTTGCCGGCGGTGAGCAGGTCGTTGGTGACCTGTGTGCACAGCTCGCGGGTGGGGACGACGATCAGCGCCTGCGGCGCGTCGGTGAGGTCCTCGGGCTTCGCGCGGCCGGCCTCGACGTCGGCGGGGACGGTGACGCGCTCGAGGAGCGGAAGGCCGAAGCCGAGCGTCTTGCCGGTGCCCGTCTTGGCCTGGCCGATGACGTCCGCGCCCGACAGGGCCACGGGGAGCGTCATCTCCTGGATGGGGAAGGGGGTGATGATGCCGACGGCCTCCAGGGCCTCGGCGGTCTCGGGGAGGATCCCGAGCTCTCGGAACGTCGTAGTCAGGGTGCTGCCTCTTCTGTGTGCGCGGTGCGAGGCGAGCGCGGGGGTCGTGTAGGGACCGTGTCGGGGACGTCGGCTGCCTTACGGGCGGGGCCGTAGGACACGGGACCACTGCCGACGCTCGAGCGCTCGTACCGCTGAGGTGTCCCTCCGGATTCCGTACGCACAGTGCCGTACGGCCTCGGAGGGCTGTCGGGTCGGAGCCGATCGGGCCTCCGACCGGGCATCCTCATACATGCGGCCTGTCGAGTACGTCAGAGTGCTCAGCAGGCGCATTACCACCATACCCCGGATCCGCGCACACGCCATGGCCGATCTGGTCACGTAGTCGTCGTCACACTGATCGGCCACGACCCTCCAGGACGCGGCGAGCGGGCTATTGTGCGCTTCATGACGAGCTCTGACAAGCCTGACAACGCCGCGGAAACCCCCGACACCCCCGCCGGGCCCACCGGCGTCGCCGCCATGGACTGGGCGGCCGCCTCCGCCGACCCGCAGTACCGTGCCGCCGTCGTGGACCTGCTCGGCGCGCTCGCGTACGGCGAGCTGGCGGCGTTCGAGCGGCTGGCGGAGGACGCCAAGCTGGCGCCCACGCTGGCGGACAAGGCGGAGCTGGCGAAGATGGCGTCGGCCGAGTTCCACCACTTCGAGCGGCTGCGCGACCGGCTGGCCGGAATCGGCCAGGAGCCGACGCTCGCGATGGAGCCGTTCGTCGCGGCCTACGACGGCTTCCACCGGCAGACGGCCCCCTCCGACTGGCTGGAGGGACTGGTCAAGGCGTACGTCGGCGACTCCATCGCCAGCGACTTCTACCGCGAGGTCGCGGCCCGTCTGGACTCCGACACCCGCGCCCTGGTGCTGGCCGTGCTCGACGACACCGGGCACGGCGGCTTCGCCGTGGAGAAGGTGCGCGCGGCGATCGACGCGGACCCGCGCGTGGGCGGACGGCTCGCGCTGTGGGCGCGGCGGCTGATGGGCGAGGCGCTGTCCCAGTCCCAGCGGGTCGTCGCCGACCGGGACGCGCTGTCGACCATGCTCGTGGGCGGTGTCGCGGACGGGTTCGACCTCGCCGAGGTCGGCAGGATGTTCTCCCGGATCACCGAGGCGCACACCAAGCGGATGGCCGCGCTGGGGCTGGCGGCCTGAGGACGGCCGGGCCCGTCCGGCGCCCCCGGAGCGATCCCCCGAGGCGGGCGGCCGGGGGCCGGGTCACGACCGGCGCCGTCGACGGCGGCCGGTCAAGCGGTCGCCGACCGACGGCGCAGTCTTCCCGCAGGGCGCAGCAGCAGCGACAGGGACGCCACGGACACGATCACCGCGCCGAACAGGACCGTCAGCAGACTGCCGGCGTCCAGCGCGGTGCTCATCAGGAAGGCGCCGAAGAGCGCTCCGGCCACGCCGGTCGGCAGGACCAGGGCACGGGCGGGGAGCCGGTGCGGCAGGCGGTGGGCGGCCGCCCACGCCAGGGTCAGGCCGAGGATCGCGGAGCCGAGCGCTTCCAAGAACATGTCGGGGTCCCTCCCACATGGCCGGCCTGCTCATATCGGTCGTAGCCCGTACTACCCCTGACCTGCGAAATTCAATCCTCTGTGGAGCGCCCGTGCGCCGTCCGTGAAACAGGACAGGCGGGGGCCCGGCGGTCTCGAACCGCCGGGCCCCCGCCTGACCACTCGACTGCCGGTCGCGCCTACAGCGCGCCGAAGCCCACCTTGCGCGGGGTCGGCTCGCCGATCTCGATGTAGGCGAGACGGTCGGCCGGAACCAGGACCTTGCGGCCGTGCTCGTCCACCAGGCTCAGCAGCTGCGACTTCCCGGCCAGCGCCTCGGCCACCACGCGCTCGACCTCCTCGGCGCTCTGACCGCTCTCCAGAACGATCTCGCGGGGCGCGTGCTGCACGCCGATCTTGACCTCCACGGCTATGTCCCTCCGACGGTCAGTGAAGTGCGCGACCTTCCGCGCCGTACCTGCACACATTAGCCCGGTGAGGGGACGTACACGCCGCGCCCCGCAACGCCAGAAGCGAACAATCGACGGGAACAAACGGCCCCCGGCCGTTCGCCCCGTGTCCTCAGTGGTGCTGTTCGTTGCCGTGCAGCGGGAATCCCGCGATGCCCCGCCAGGCCAGCGAGGCCAGCAACTGCACCGCCTGGTCGCGCGGCACGCTGCGGTCGCTGTGCAGCCAGGACCGCGCCACCACCTGGGCGAGGCCGCCGAGCCCCGAGGCGAGCAGCATCGACTCGGCCCGCGACAGGCCGGTGTCCTCGGCGATCACGTCGCAGATCGCCTCCGCGCACTCGGTGGTCACCTTGTCGACGCGCTCGCGCACGGCGGGCTCGTTCGTCAGGTCCGACTCGAAGACCAGGCGGAAGGCGCCGCCGTCGTCCTCGACGTACGTGAAGTAGGCGTCCATGGTCGCCCGCACGCGCTGCTTGTTGTCCGTCGTCGACGCCAGCGCGTGGCGCACCGACTGGATCAGGGCCTCGCAGTGCTGGTCCAGCAGGGCGAGGTACAGATCGAGCTTGCCCGGGAAGTGCTGGTAGAGCACCGGCTTGCTGACGCCCGCGCGCTCGGCGATGTCGTCCATCGCGGCCGCGTGGTAACCCTGCGCGACGAAGACTTCCTGGGCGGCGCCCAGCAGTTGGTTCCGTCGGGCACGGCGCGGCAGGCGTGTACCCCTCGGGCGTACCGCGTCCGTCTGCTCGATGGCTGTCACGCCGCCTCCCATTGTCGTCCACATGCGGTGTGAGCCGCGCCGCCATCGTACTTTTCGGTAACCGTGGTGCGCGCGGTGAGGGCGCAGAATTTCACGGACCGGACGGCGGTGAAAGCCATACGGACGGTTTCAAAAGCTGTCAGAGCGGGCAAGAAGTTTCCTCCTCACGGCCCGACGACGGTCCTCGCCGGCGCGTCCGTCACCGGTAGTCGTCCTCGTCGAGCGAGACGATCCGGGCCTGCTCCACCAGGTCCGCCTCGTTGGCGCGGTCGGGCTCGACGCCGGTCATCGGGTCGTCACGGTCCGGCCTCACCTCCGCCTGCTGCTCGGCCGCGTCGACCTCGGGCGCCTCGACGTCGAACTCCACGTCCCCGCGGACGTCCTCGTCCTCCACGAAAGTCTCGGGGTCGGTCGGATCTACGGCCATGCCGGGCTCCCTTCCTGTCCATGTCTCCGGTGTCTCCGGCGCGCCCCCGGAGATCGCGGGGGCCACGTACGGGTGCCCTTCCTCGAGCCTAGGAGACACCGGATCCGGACGCTATGCGATCCGCGACCGGGACGTGACGGGGAGCGCACGGCGGGCCCCGCCCCCTGTGACGGCGAACACACGAACCGCCACGTGATCGTCTCGTAACATTGCCGCATGCCTTCGACCGAGCTGCCGTCCGTGCCACCCGCAAACGTGCTTCCCAGGGTGGCGGCGGTCAGGGTGGCGGAGGGCGAACGGCTCAGGACGGTGGAGCTGCGCGGGGTCATCCTGTCGGTGCGGTCGCGGCCGCCCGCGCGGGAGGGGCTGCCGCCCGCCCTCTACGTCCACGGACTCGGCGGTTCCTCGCTCAACTGGTCGGCACTCATGCCGCTGCTGGACGACGTCGTCGACAGCGAGGCCGTGGACCTGCCGGGCTTCGGCGACTCCCCGCCCCCGGACGACGGCGACTACTCCCTCACCGCGCACGCACGCGCGGTGATCCGCTACCTCGACGCGACCGGCCGCGGCCCGGTGCACCTCTTCGGCAACTCGCTGGGCGGCGCGGTCGCGACCCGTGTCGCCGCCGTGCGCCCCGACCTCGTCCGCACCCTCACGCTCGTGTCGCCGGCCCTGCCGGAACTGCGGGTGCAGCGCACCGCCGTCCCCACCGGACTGCTGGCGGTGCCCGGCGTCGCACCGCTGTTCACCCGGATCACCCGGGAGTGGACGGCGGAGCAGCGCGTCAAGGGGGTGATACGGCTCTGCTACGGCGACCCCGCGCAGGTGTCCCCGGAAGCGTTCCGCAACGCGGTGCAGGAGATGGAGCGGCGGCTGCGGCTGCCGTACTTCTGGGACGCGATGGCGCGCTCCGCGCGGGGGCTCGTCAACGCGTACACGCTGGGTGGTCAGCAGGGGCTGTGGCGCCAGGCCGAGCGGGTGCTCGCGCCGACCCTGCTCGTCTACGGCGGCCGGGACCAGCTCGTCGGCTTCCGCATGGCCCAGCGGTCGGCCCGCGCCTTCCGGGACTCCCGGCTGGTGACCCTCCCGGACGCGGGGCACGTGGCGATGATGGAGTACCCCGGGACGGTGGCCCTCGCCTTCCGCGAACTCCTGGCGGACACAACGGATTCGGCGGACGAGGGGGATACTGGTGCCCCGGGCGCGCAGGGCGCTCCGGGTGCACCCGCCGACGCCGGTGGGGGGACCACCGCCGAGAGCGCGAGGGGCTGAGGCGCGACATGGGACGCCACAGCCGTCGTGGACCCGCCCCGAAGGGCGGCACCGCGGACAAGGGTGGGGCCAGGGACGGCCGTCCGGTACCGGGAGACCCGTCCGGGGCCGGGGGCGAGGCCCGGGAGTACGGGACCCCTCCGGGGTACGGACCGGCGGGACACGGGACGCCGCGCCTCCCGGACGGGACGCCGGCCGACGGAGCGCCGCGCCTCCCGGACGGGACCCCCGCGCACGGCGTGCCGCGCCTGCCCGACGGATGGCTGCCGGACGGGACCCCCGCGCGGGGTGTTCCCCGGTTCCCGGACGGGACGCCCGCCCACGGCGTCCCCCCGGTCCGCGGCGGGCATCCCGAGCAGTGGGAGCCCGGGGGCGGCTGGGGGACGCCGAGCGGTCGTACGGCGTCCGGGCACGGCACGCCGACGGGACCGGGCGCGCCCCTCCCGCGGCAGCGGCAGGCGCCTCCCGGCGGACCGCGCCAGGAGTACCTCGACGCCTTCGGCGAGGGCGCCGACCGCTTCTCCCCGCGCCCGTCCGCCTCCGTGCCCCGCCCGCCGGGCCCCCGTGCCGCCGTCACCGACCGGAGCGCCGCCCCGGCCGCCGGCCCCGACGACGAGGACGCGCCGCCGGCCGGAGCGTCCGCGCCGGCCAAGGGCGGCAGGGGACGGACGTTCACCGGGATCGCGGCCGCCGCCGTCACCACGGTGCTGGCCGTCGTCGTGGCCGGCCAGGTCGCCGACGAACGCGCCGGCGCCGGCGTGCAGGCGCAGACCGCCGGTGAGCAGGCGCGCGACGTCCGGGATCCCGCCTCGCGCGGGGACGGCCGGGAGACGCCCTCCGCACCCGGCGCCGAACCGCTGACGTACGAGCAGAGGATGGACAGGAAGGACCCGGTCGACGCCGCACGCGGGGGCACGGGGAAGTTCACCGCGATCACCGGCGTCGACAGGGCCCCGGGCAGGGGGCAGAAGTTCACCTACCGGGTGGACGTGGAGCAGGGGCTCGACCTCGACGGCGAACTCTTCGCCGAGGCGGTCCAGAAGACGCTCAACGACGACCGCAGCTGGGCGCACAACGACGCGCGCACCTTCGAGCGCATCCACTCCGGCGAGGCCGATTTCGTGATCACCCTCGCCGGCCCCGACACGACCGCCGACTGGTGCGCCAAGTCCGGCCTGGACACCACCGTGGACAACGTCTCCTGCGATTCGGCGGCCACCGAGCGCGTGATGATCAACGCGGACCGCTGGGCGCGGGGAGCGGACACCTACGGCGAGGAGATCCACGCCTACCGGCAGATGCTGATCAACCACGAGGTCGGCCACCGCCTGGGCTTCAACCACGTCACCTGTGACAAGGACGGCGACCTGGCCCCGGTCATGCAGCAGCAGACCAAGTTCCTCGACCACGACGGGATCAGCTGCCGCCCGAACCCGTGGCCGTACCCGAAGAGCTGATCCCCCGGCGCGGCGAACGCGCCCCGCGCGGGAAAGTTACGCCCGTTCACCCCTTCCGGTGGCGTGATGGACAACCGTCCAACCACGCCCCCCCCGGGGCCGCAAGGGTGGTACCCCCGGGTGGCGCCGGTGGGGCGGCCGGGGCCCCCCCCGGGGGGGGGGGGTGGCGCCGGGGGCGACGGGCGGCGA
>NZ_JBEORT010000111.1:0-24674 GCF_040302425.1 Streptomyces sp. NPDC126497 | reverse complement strand
CTCAGCACCACGTCGGCGGCGACCGCGTCGTGCCCCTCGCGGAACACGGTGGCCGTGACCTCGAACGTCTCGCCCACGACGGCCTTGGCCGGCCGGCGTCCCCGCTGGACCACCGGCCGGACGTCGAGGACGGGGATGCGCCCCACGGCGGTCGCGGGGGCCGGGGGCACGGCGGCGGGCGGCGGCGGGGGGCCGGTCTCGGCCGGGCGGACCGCGGCGGGTCCGGCGCCGCGCTCCACGGGGGGGCGGGCTCCCGGGGTCGGCGGGGATGACGAGTGGTGCGTGGCGGGCATGACCGCTCCTGTCCGCGTCAACGTGGGTGGGCGGATGACTGTGGGGAGGTGGGTCCTGCGTGATGCTGCTGAGGGAGTACCCGCAGGAGCCTTCCCATACTGTCCGGGTGGGCAATCCGGCACTTTGTTAACTACTCGCGCGTATGTCGACACACAAGACCGGCCTCCTCCGCACGGGCGGGTCCGGTCCGCGGCGGACCCGTTCCCGCCGCCGCCGGCACCGCCCGGAGCGTGCGCCGTCCGGTGCCCCGGCGGGGCACCGCCACGGGCCCGGCACCCGGAGCGCCCGGTTCGGCGCCCCGGTCCCGCATGAGCCCGGCTTCCCCCCGTCCCCCTCTTGACCTGCGCGTTCGCCCTCCACGCCGGGGTCACCCGCCGGTGCCCGGCACGGTACGGCGCCGCCGCGCCCGCAGCCCGTGGGGACGCTCCCGGCGTACCCGGGGGAGGCGGTCCGCGCGACACCGCCCGCGGCGGAGGACGGGGGGACCGGGATCCCCGGGCGAGCGGACCGGGACGGAACCGGAGGAGGAAAAGGCCGGTTTCTTGTCCTGCGGGCCGGCCGCGCCGGCCGTGACGGCCCGTTCCACGCCCGGCGGGAGTGCGGCGCGGGCCGTGGGTACCCGGGAGGGGAGGCGTCCGGTGCGGGGCGGTGCGCGACGAGAACGCCCACGGGGGCGGAACCGGCCATGTCCGACCTGAGGTGAATCGTTTGGACGGGGTCACGGAGGTACCCGTGTCTCCCGGCTTCCCGCGCGGACCGTGCCCGCGCCGGTACTGTCGGCAACGATGCCCGGACGCACACCGCGTCTCTCACGAACGCGCCGAGGTGGCTTGTGAAGGCGATCCGTCGATTCACCGTCCGACCCGTGCTCCCCGAACCCCTGCGCGCCCTCAGCGACCTGGCCCGCAACCTGCGCTGGTCCTGGCACGCGGAGACCCGTGACCTGTTCCGCTCCGTCGATCCCGAGGGCTGGGCCGCCGCCGGCTGCGACCCCGTGCGGCTGCTCGGCGGCGTGGCGGCCGAACGGCTCGCCGAGCTGGCCGGCGACCGTGACTTCCTGGACCGCCTCGACGCGGTCGCCGGCGATCTGGACGCCTACATGACCGGCGACCGCTGGTACCAGGCGCAGACCGGCCGGCTGCCCGCCGCCGTCGCCTACTTCTCCCCGGAGTTCGGCATCACGGCCGCCCTGCCGCAGTACTCCGGCGGACTCGGCATCCTCGCCGGCGACCACCTCAAGGCCGCCAGCGACCTCGGTGTCCCGCTCATCGGCGTCGGCCTGCTCTACCGGCACGGCTACTTCCGGCAGTCCCTCTCCCGGGACGGCTGGCAGCAGGAGCACTACCCCGTGCTCGACCCCAACGAACTGCCGCTCGACCAGCTCGAGGAGCCCGACGGCACCCCCGCCCGGATCACCCTCGCCCTGCCCGGCGACCGCTCGCTGCGGGCCCGGATCTGGCTGGCCCGGGTGGGCAGGGTCCCGCTGCTCCTGCTGGACTCCGACGTCGAGGAGAACGACCCCGGCGCACGCGGGGTGACGGACCGGCTCTACGGGGGCGGCAGCGAGCACCGGCTGCTGCAGGAGATGCTGCTCGGGATAGGAGGGGTCCGCGCGGTACGCGCGTACTGCAGGCTGACCGGGCACGCCGCACCCGAGGTGTTCCACACCAACGAGGGCCACGCCGGCTTCCTCGGCCTGGAGCGCATCGCCGAACTGCGGGCCGAGGGGCTGGACTTCGACGCGGCCCTCGAGGCGGTCCGGGCGGGAACCGTGTTCACCACCCACACCCCCGTCCCGGCCGGCATCGACCGCTTCGACCGCGAACTGGTCGCCCGGCACTTCGGCCCGCACGCCGAACTGCCGGACATGGAGGTCGACCGCATCCTTCGGCTCGGCACGGAGAGCTACCCCGGCGGCGAGCCCCACCTGTTCAACATGGCCGTCATGGGCCTGCGCCTGGCCCAGCGGGCCAACGGGGTCTCCCTGCTGCACGGGCAGGTCAGCCGGGAGATGTTCTCCGGGCTCTGGCCGGGCTTCGACCCCGAGGAGGTGCCCATCACCTCCGTCACCAACGGGGTGCACGCGCCCACCTGGGTCGCCCCCGAGGTGTACCGGCTGGGCGCCCGGCAGCTCGGCGCCCGGCGCGCCGAGGAGGCGCTGAGCGTCGGCGACTCCGACCGCTGGGACTCCGTCGCGGACATCGCCGACCGGGACGTCTGGGAACTGCGCCGCTCCCTGCGCGAGCTGCTGGTCCTCGAGGTGCGCGAGCGGCTGCGCGCCTCCTGGCGGCAGCGCGGCGCCGGGACGGCCGAGCTGGGCTGGATCGACGGGGTGCTCGATCCGGACGTGCTGACCATCGGCTTCGCCCGGCGCGTCCCGTCGTACAAGCGGCTGACGCTGATGCTGCGCGACCGGGACCGGCTGACGAAGCTGCTGCTGCACCCCGAGCGGCCGGTGCAGATCGTGGTCGCGGGCAAGGCGCACCCCGCGGACGACGGCGGCAAGCGGCTCATCCAGGAGCTGGTCCGCTTCGCCGACGACCCGCGCGTGCGCCACCGGATCGTGTTCCTGCCCGACTACGGCATGGGGATGGCGCAGAAGCTCTACCCCGGCTGCGACGTCTGGCTGAACAACCCGCTCCGGCCGCTGGAGGCGTGCGGCACCAGCGGGATGAAGGCCGCGCTCAACGGCTGCCTCAACCTCTCGGTCCTGGACGGCTGGTGGGACGAGTGGTTCCAGCCCGACTTCGGCTGGGCCGTGCCCACCGCGGACGGCGTGGGCACGGACCCGGACCGGCGCGACGCCATAGAGGCCGCGGCGCTGTACGACCTGCTGGAGCAGCGGATCACCCCGTGCTTCTACGACCGGGGGCGCACGGGACTGCCGGACCGGTGGATCGAGATGGTGCGGCGGACGCTGAGCCTGCTCGGGCCGAAGGTGCTGGCCGGGCGGATGGTCCGGGAGTACGTGGAGCGGCTGTACGCGCCCGCCGCGCACGCGCACCGCGCGATGGACCCGGACTCCGCGCGTTCCCTGGCCGGGTGGAAGGCGCGGGTGCGGGCCGCCTGGCACGGGGTGACCGTCGACCACGTCGAGACGTCCGCGACGGCGGCCACCGCGGAGCTCGGCACCACGCTCGGGCTGCGGGTGCGGGTGGGGCTGGGCGACCTCGAACCGGAGGACGTCGAGGTGCAGGCGGTCTCCGGGCGGGTGGACGGGGAGGACCGCATCACCGGTGCGACGGCGGTGCCGCTGAAACCGGTGGGGGCGCCGGATCCGGAGGGACGGTGGGTGTACGAGGGGCCGCTCTCGCTGGACCGGACGGGGCCCTTCGGCTACACGGTCCGCATCCTGCCCGGTCACCGGCTGCTCGCCTCCGGGGCGGAGCTGGGGCTGGTCGCGGTGCCGTCGGAGGACGTGGTGGAGGCGGCGGGACTGCTGATGCGGTGAGGCACGGCAGCCCCTTTGGCCTCGCTCAGCCCGTCCGGCACCACTCAGCCCCTCCGGCGCCTGAGGAGCGGGGGCCGGGGGCCGGGGGCAGCGCCCCGGGGACGGGACGGGAAGGGGCGGCGGGGGCGACCGAACGGGGTGCCGCCTGCGCCCACCCGTGCCGCCCTGGGGGAGGCGCGACTGCCCGCAGGCGGAGGGCGTGTGGTCAGTCCTGGTCGACGCCGCTCGTGGCCAGGCGGCGGAGGACCTTGCCGCAGCGGCGGGCGTACGCGTGCTGGAGGCCGCGGGTGGCCGGGCCGCCCGCGCGGGAGTACCAGCGGGCCGGCCTGCTGAACGCCTCCACCGTCAGCCACACCGTCCCGTCGCCGGTGCGGTCCACCACGAAGGACTCCTCGCCGCACTCGGGGTGCCCGGTCAGGGTGCCGTACGCCCAGCCGGCCCTGCGGTGCTCCTCCACCGTCCACACCACGCGGCAGGGCGCCTTCACGACCCCGGCGAGGGTGATGGTGACGTCGACGTCCGGGGCCGCGCGGTCGGCGGCGGTCTCGACGCCGACCCCCAGCTCGCGGTGCAGCTCCCAGGTGAGCAGCGCCCGGGCGGCCCGCCGGAAGACGTCCTCGCCCTCGCCGAGCCGCGTGCGCACGTGCATCGGGTGGAAGCCGGGAGGACAGAAGCCCTGCTCACGGGTCCCGCCGACGTGGTCGTAGGTGAAGTCCGCCGAAGACATGGGACCCAAGGGTAGGGGGCCGCAGGCCCCGGGGACGCGACCGGGGCGGCACCCGGAGCGGGGAAGGAACGCTCCGGGTGCCGCCCGGTGTGCGAGCGGGACGGGATCAGCTGACGTTGATCGCGGTCCAGGCCGCAGCGACCGCCTTGTACTCGGTGCTGCCGGAGCCGTACAGGGCCGACGCCGCGTTCAGGGTGCCCGTACGGGCCGCCTTGTAGTTGGTCGTCGAGGTGAAGTACGTGGTCAGCGCCTTGTACCAGATCTGCAGCGCCTTGGCGCGGCCGATGCCGGTGACGGTGGAGCCGTTGTACGTCGGCGAGTTGTAGGTCACGCCGTTGATGGTCTTGGAGCCGCTGCCCTCGGCCAGCAGGTAGAAGAAGTGGTTCGCGGGACCCGAGGAGTAGTGCACGTCGACCGAACCGAGGCCGGAGGACCAGTAGTCCTTCGAGGCGCCGTCCTTGCTCGGCTTGTCCATGTAGCGCAGCGGGGTGCCGTTGCCGTTGATGTTGATCTTCTCGCCGATGAGGTAGTCACCGGGGTCGGAGGAGTTGGCCGCGTAGAACTCCGCGCCCGCGCCGAGGATGTCGCTGGTCGCCTCGTTCAGGCCGCCGGACTCGCCGCTGTAGTTGAGGCCCGCGGTGTTGGAGGTGAGGCCGTGGCTCATCTCGTGCGCGGCGACGTCCAGCGAGGTCAGCGGGTGGGTGTTGCCGGAGCCGTCGCCGTAGGTCATGCAGAAGCAGCTGTCGGACCAGAAGGCGTTGACGTAGTTGCTGCCGTAGTGGACCCGGGAGTAGGCGGCCCTGCCGTCGCCGCGGATGCCGTTGCGGCCGAAGGTGTTCTTGTAGAAGTCCCAGGTCACCTGGGCGCCGTAGGCGGCGTCCACGGCGGCGGTCTGGTCGGTGGAGGAGCTGGAGGCGGCGCCGGTGCCCCAGGTGTCGTCCGCGTCGGTGAACAGGGTGCCGGTGCCGGAGGTGCCGCGCGCCAGGTTGTAGGTCCTGTGGCCGCCGCGGCCGGTGTCGTACAGCTGGTACGTCGAGCCCGACCTGTAGGTGCCCAGGGTGACCGTGCCCGAGTACAGGCCCTTGCCGGTGCCGGTGTGGACGCCCTGCCACTCGTACAGCTTCTCGCCGGTGGCGGCGTCGGTGATCACGTGCAGCTCGTTGGGGGTGCCGTCGTCCTGCAGGCCGCCGACCACGGTCTCGTAGGCCAGGACGGGCGTGCCGTCGGCGGCCCAGACCACCTTGCGGGGTGCGGAGTCGGCCTCCGTCCTCTCCGATCCGGCCGCCTCCGCGGCGGCGACCGCCTGCTTCTCGGCCTTGCCCGCGGTGATCCTCGGCGTCACGGAGGGCACCTTGACGGCCGCCCTGACGGCCTTGGTCACGGTTCTGGCGCCGCCGGCGGCCGGCTCGTGCACGACCAGGTCGCCGCCGAGCACGGGCAGCCCGTCGTAGGTGCGCTCGTAGCGGGTGTGGACCGTGCCGTCGGCGTCCTTGACGACGTCCTTGACGACCAGCTTCTCCTTGGCGCCGAGACCTATCTCGCCCGCGGTCTCGGTGGCCGACGCCTGCTGCTCCTGGATGAGGGAGGTGCGGGCGGCGGCGGACAGCAGCACCGGGACGCCGGCCGGCTTGCCGGCGGGCGCGGAGTCGGCGGCTGCGGTACCGGTGGTCAGACCGGTGGTGAGCAGGGCTCCGGCCACGACAGTGGTGGCGACGGCCAGAGCGGTGCGCTGGTGACGCGCGTAGAGGGGAGTCACTCGAGCTCCTCGTGTCAAGTGGGGGTGCCCGGGCGGTTGGGGGCCGGCCGGGGTGGTGCGGTGGTGCGGTGGTGCGTCGAGCGAAGGAAGAGTGACACCAGCGACGCGTACATGTCATGAGGGTCGAATGATGTTGGCCGAAAACAGTCGTCGAGGTGAAGATTGCGTGCGGGTAAAGCGGCGTGACCTCGGTAAAGACCCAACCAGGGGAGTGCATGGGCTCGGCAAAAAAGGGGCGTCGCCCCGGGGGTGCCTGACCACCCGGGGCGACGCTCTGACCACGGCTCTTTACGGGAAGGTGAGCTTCCAGCCGTTGATGTAGCCGGTGTCGTACCGGGCCCGGTCCTGGACGCGCAGGCTCCAGGTGCCGTTGGCGGTCTCGGAGGAGGCGTTGACCGTGAAGGTCTGGTTGATGTTGTCCGCGGAGCCGCCGCTGCGGTTGCGCAGGTTGTACACCGTGCCGTCCGGGGCCAGCAGGTCGACCACCAGGTCGCCGCTGTAGGTGTGCACGATGTCGACCGAGACCTGGAGGTTGGAGGGCGCGTTGCCGGTCCGTCCGGAGACGGTGATCGAGGAGGTCACCGCGGAGCCGGCGTCCGGGATCGACACGTCGGCGGTGTTCTCGAAGGACGTGCCGCCACCGCCGCCGCCGTCACCGGAGCGCGAGCCGACGTTGATGGCCGCCCACGCGTCCTGCACCGCCTTGTACTCGGCACTGTCCGTGCCGTACAGCTCACCGGTCGCCGCCAGGGTGCCGGTGCGGGCGCCCGCGTAGTTGGTGGTGGAGGTGAACTTGGTGGTCAGCGCGCGGAACCAGATCTTCTCCGCCTTGGCGCGGCCGATGCCGGTGACCGGGAGGCCGTCCGAGGTGGGCGAGTTGTAGGTGACGCCGTTGATGGTCTTGGTGCCGCTGCCCTCGCTCAGCAGGTAGAAGAAGTGGTTGGCGGGGCCGGACGAGTAGTGGACGTCGACGCTGCCGATGCCCGAGTACCAGGAGTCCTTGGACGCGCCGTCCCTGCTCGGCTTGTCCATGTAGCGCAACGGGGTGCCGTCGCCGTTGATGTCGATCTCCTCGCCGATGAGGTAGTCACCGACGTCGGAGGAGTTGTTGGCGTAGAACTCGACGGTCGAGCCGAAGATGTCGCTGGTCGCCTCGTTCAGGCCGCCGGACTCGCCGCTGTAGTTGAGGCCCGCGGTGTTCGAGGTCAGGCCGTGGGTCATCTCGTGCGCGGCCACGTCGATCGAGGTGAGCGGGTTGGCGTTGCCGGAGCCGTCGCCGTAGGTCATGCAGAAGCAGCTGTCGGACCAGAAGGCGTTGACGTAGTTGTTGCCGTAGTGGACCCGGGAGTAGGCGCCCACGCCGTCGCCGCGGATGCCGCTGCGGCCGTGCACGTTCTTGTAGTAGTCCCAGGTCAGCGCGGCCCCGTAGTGGGCGTCGGCGGCGGCCGACTCCAGGTTGGACGGGCTGCCGTTGCCCCAGACGTCGTCGGAGCCGGAGAAGAGCGTGCCGGTGCCGGAGGTGCCGCGGTTGAGGTTGTACGTCTTGTGCCCGCCGCGCGCCCCGTCGGTGAGGTTGTACGACGACCCGGACTGGGTGGTGGTCAGGTCGACGGTGCCGCTGTAGACGGTGTTGCCGGTCCCGTTGTGGACGGCCTGCCACTCGTACAGCTTCTCGCCCGTGGTGGCGTCGGTGACGACGTGCAGTTCCTGCGGGGTGCCGTCGTGCTGGAGACCGCCGACGACCGTCTCGTACGCCACGACCGGTTCGCCCCCGGCGGCCCAGATCACCTTGCGCGGGGCCCGGTCGACGTCGGCGTCCTCGGCCTTCTCGGCCTTCGCGGCGGACAGCGCCTGCTGCTCCGCCCTGGCGGCCGGCACCTCGGCGGTGGTGGTGGCGGGCTTCACCGCGGCCCGGGTGGCCTTGACGACGGCGTCGGCCTCACCGGTCCGGTCGCCCCGGACGACCAGGTCGCCGCCGAGGACGGGCAGGCCGTCGTAGGTGCGCTCGTAGCGGACGTGCACGGTGCCGTCGCGGTCCTTGAGGACGTCACGGACGACGAGCTTCTCCTTCGCGCCCAGGCCGAGGTCCTTCGCGGTCTGCGCCCTGGTGGCGTTCGCCTCGCGGATCAGCTCGGCGCGCTGGGCGGGGGTGAGCCTGACCGACTCCGAACCCGGCGTGCCCTTGCTCGCCGCCGCCGGCGCCTGCTCGGGGGCGGCGGCGGCGGTACCGGACTGCACGGCCGTGGCGATCAGCGCGGCCACCCCGGCGAGGGCGACGGCGGCGGCACGGCGGTGCGTGGCGTGGGGGGTGCGTCTGTGGGACCTGCTTCTCAACGCTGACTCCTTCTGCGCGGCCGCGGGTCGCGCGGCCTGGGGAGACCGGACGGCGGGTGAGCCGCCCGGGCAGAACGGAAGTGCTGTGAGCCGTGGCCGCCGGACAACGGTGGGGTGACGCTGTGGGGTTGCTGTGGAGCGGCCGTGGGAAGAGTGGCAGGGGATCGCGGTTTCTGTCAGGGGCGCGTCAGGAATTTGGCCGGAAACCGTTCGTTGTCCGGGAGTTCACGTTCGATATGCGGACCGTTACGGGAGGGGTGTGGGCCGGTCCCCGTGCCAGGAGCGCCACAGCGTCGCGTACGCCCCGCCGGCCGCCACCAGGGCGTCGTGCGTGCCCAGTTCGGTGAGTCTGCCGTCCTCCATGACGGCCACCCGGTCGGCGTCGTGCGCGGTGTGCAGCCGGTGCGCGATCGCGATGACCGTGCGGCCCTCCAGGACGGCCGTCGCCCCGATCACCCGGACCGAGCCGACCACCGCCACGGTCGACACTCCGAACGGATCCGCGACAGTCACCATCCGATACGAGTGGGACCTGCGGACCCAGATCAACACCATGCACCGGCACTGGGTGTTTCCCGCGGGCGACGAGGCCCAGGACGAGATCCGCAGACGTGTCCTGTTCCCCCGCGAGTTGGAGCGCTACGTGGAGGGCGCCGGCTTCGAGATCCTGGGCATGACCGATGGCGCAGGGGCAGCGCTCACCGGCCCGACCGCGTACACGGTGGCTCGGTACACCTGGGGATGACCGGCGGTGCGGAAAACCGAGGCCCGGCGGGACAACGACTGGTTGCGGGCCGGGAACGCGGATGTGCAGCAGCAGGCGTTGCAGGACTTCGCCAAGGCCAGGACGGCCCGGTTCGCCTCCGGGTTCGGCGAGCCCACCTGGCGCAGAAAGCATGCGCACGAGGGCTTCCACGTGATCGGCACCGACCGCGTTCCGGAGTCCCGTCCGGACGGTACCTCGAAGCTGAACACCAAGACCGGCAGGCAGGTGATGGGCCGGTCGGCGGTGAAGCGAATCTGACAGTGGCGACGCGAGGCGTCGCGGGTTCAGGTCCGGCGGAGCCGGACAGTGCGGTCACCGAGGGTGAGGCGGGGAACGGATGTTCCCAGCGACATCCGGTATGGCTCGTTCGTACGCTCTTCGCATGCAGCTTCGGTACGCCTTCCGGTTGTACCCGAGCGCCGTCCAGCAGACCGCGCTGGCCAGGGCGTTCGGGTGCGCCCGTGCCGTGTTCAATGACGCGGTCCGTGCCCGTGAGGACGCCCGTCAGGCCGGGCGGCCGTTCCCGACGGCCGGGGAGCTGTCCCGGAAGCTGATCACCGAGGCCAAGCGGACAGCCCAGCGTGCCTGGCTGGGTGAGATCTCCGCGGTGGTGCTCCAGCAGTCCCTGCGGGACGCCGAAACCGCGTACCGCAACTTCTTCGCCTCCCTCAAGGGCACCCCCAAGGGCCCGAAACCGGGTCCGCCGCGTTTGAAGTCCCGCAAGGATCACCGGCAGTCGATCCGGTTCACCGCGAATGCCCGCTGGAAGATCACCGTCGCAGGCCGTCTGGACCTGCCGAAGATCGGGGCGGTGAAGGTGAAGTGGTCCCGCACGCTGCCCGCCACCCCGACTTCCGTCACCGTCGTCAGGGACGCGGCCGGCCGGTTCTTCGCGTCCTTCGTCATCGACACCGACCCCGCCCGGATGCCCGCCACCGACCAGACCGTCGGTATCGATCTCGGCCTCACGCACTTCGCGGTCCTGTCCGACGGTACGAAGATCGACTCCCCGCGTTTCCTGCGGCGCGCGGAGAAGAAACTGAAGAAGGCCCAGTGGGAGCTGTCCCGCAAGCAGAAGGGATCCAAGAACCGCGCCAAGGCCCGCCTGAAGGTCGCCCGCGCTCACGCCAAGGTGGCTGATGCACGCCGCGAGTTCCACCACCGGCTCTCCACGAAGCTGATCTCCGAGAACCAAGGGATCGCCGTGGAGGACCTGTCGGTGGCGGGACTGGCCCGCACCAGGCTGGCCAAGTCCGTCCATGACGCGGGCTGGGCGTCGTTCGTGAACATGCTGGAGTACAAGGCCGCCCGGTACGGGCGCACCCTGGTGAAGATCGGCCGGTTCGAGCCGACCTCCCAGACCTGTTCCACCTGCGGGGCCAAGGACGGGCCCAAACCCTTGAACGTGAGGGAATGGACCTGCAGCGCCTGTGGCACGGTCCACGACCGCGACCACAATGCCGCACTCAACATCGAAACGGCCGCCGGACTGGCGGTATCCGCCTGCGGAGCGCCGGTAAGACCAGGACCCGTTCTGGCACAGCGCGAAGAAACAGGAAGCCACGGATTCCCGACCGGAAACCATGCCGCGTAGCGGCACGGCAACCAGTCAGGGAAGGCCAAAATCCCCGCCCTTCGGGGCGAGGAGCATGTCAAGCCAGACTGTCCCGCCAGGCCCGGTGCAGGTCGGCGAACCTGCCGGTGCCGGCGACCAGCCCGGCCGGGCTGCCGTCCTCCACGATCCGGCCGTGCTCCATCACCAGCACCCGGTCCGCGATCTCCACCGTCGACAGCCGGTGCGCGATCACCACCGCCGTACGCCCCCTCAGCACCGTCGCCATCGCCCGCTGCACCGCCCGCTCGCCGGGGACGTCCAGCGAGCTGGTCGCCTCGTCCAGGATGAGGACCGCCGGGTCCGCCAGCAACGCCCGCGCGAAGGAGACCAGCTGGCGCTGGCCGGCCGAGATGCGGCCGCCCCGCTTGCGCACGTCGGTGTCGTAGCCGTCGGGCAGGGCGGCGATGAAGTCGTGCGCGCCGATCTCCTTCGCCGCCCGCTCGATCTCCTCACGGGTGGCGTCCGGCCGGCCGATCGAGATGTTCTCGGCGACCGTGCCGGAGAACAGGAACGCCTCCTGCGTCACCATCACCACCTCGCGCCGCAGATCGCGTCCCGCGAGGTCGCGCAGGTCCACCCCGTCGAGCAGCACCCGGCCGTCGGTGGGGTCGTAGAAGCGGGCGAGCAGCTTCGCCAGCGTCGACTTGCCCGCGCCGGTGGAGCCGACGACCGCGACGGTCTGCCCGGCCGGGAGGGTGAGGCCGAAGCGGGGCAGCACCTCGCCGCCGGTGCGGTAGGCGAACCGGACGCCGTCGAAGACGACCTCGCGGCCGGGGAGCCCGGAGCGCCGGGCCGGCAGCTCTTGGGGGGCCGGCGGCTCGGGCACCGACGGGGTCTGCGCCAGCAGACCGGCGATCTTCTCCAGCGAGGCCGCCGCCGACTGGTAGGAGTTCAGGAACATGCCGAGCCGGTCGATCGGGTCGTACAGCCGGCGCAGGTACAGCACCGCCGCCGCCAGCACACCGAGTTCCAGCGACCCGTCCGCGACCCGGTGGGCGCCCCACAGCACGATCAGCGCCACCGTGGTGTTGGCGGTGATCCGGGAGCCGACGACGTAGCGGGCCATCTCAAGGAGCGCGTCGCCGTTGGTCCGCTCGTGCCGCCGGTTCAGCACCGCGAAGTCGGCGTCGTTGGCGGCCTCCCGGCGGAAGGCGCGCACCGGCCGGATGCCGTTCATCGTCTCGACGAACTTCACGATCACCGCCGCGATGGCCGTCGACCGCTTCCGGTACACCCGCCCCGCCCGCCGCCGGTACGACCGCACGAGCCCGTACAGCGGCACGAAGGACGCCACCGCGACGGCGCCGAGCCCGAGGTCCAGCCAGAGCAGCAGCACCGAGACGTAGACGGCCGACAGGATGACCATCACCAGTTCCTGCAGGCCCTCCTCCAGCAGCTCCCGCAGCGACTCGACGTCGGTGGTGGAGCGGGAGATGAGGCGGCCCGAGGTGTAGCGCTCGTGGAAGTCGACGCTGAGCGCCTGCGCGTGCCGGAAGATGCGGCCGCGCAGGTCGAGCAGCACGTCCTGGCTGACCCGGGCGGAGGCGGTGACGAAGCCGTACTGCAGCGCTCCGGCCGCCCCCGCGCACAGCAGGTAGCCCACCGCCACCGCGATCAGCGGCCCGTCGTCGTCGCCGCGGAACGCGGGCACGGCCCGGTCGATGGCGTACGCCACCAGCAGCGGGCCCGCCTGCACGGCGGCCTGCTGGAGCAGCAGCAACAGCGCGGTGACGGCCACCCTGCCGCGCAGCGGCGACAGCAGGGAACGCAGCAGTGCGCCGGTGGCGCCCGGGGGAGCGGGCAGCCGGTCCTGGTCGAAGGGGTCGTCGGACGGCGGGGTCCGGTCGTCGTCCTGGCTTTCGACGGGTGCGGTGGTGGCCGCCGTCATCGCTCGTCCTCCTGTTCCCCCGCGGGGGCGCCGGACATGAGGTGCGCGTACTCGGGGTTGTCGCGCAGCAGTTCGTGGTGGGTGCCGACCGCGGTGATCCGGCCGCCGGAGAGCAGGGCGACGCGGTCGGCGAGCAGGACCGTGGAGGGGCGGTGGGCCACGATCAGGGCGGTGGTGTCCGCGAGCACCCGGCGCAGGGCGGCCTCGACCGCGGCCTCCGTGTGCACGTCGAGCGCGGACAGCGGGTCGTCGAGGACCAGGAAGTCGGGGCGTCCGACGACGGCCCTGGCCAGCGCGAGCCGCTGCCGCTGACCGCCGGAGAGGCTGAGCCCCTGCTCGCCGACCGGGGTGTCCACCCCCTGCGGCAGCGCGTGCGCGAAGTCGGCCTGGGCGACGGCGAGGGCGCGCTCCAGGTCCGCCTCGCCGCTCCCGCCGCCCATCAGCACGTTCTCGCCGACGGTCGCGGAGAAGAGGGTGGGCTCCTCGAAGGCGACGGCGACCCGGGACCGCAGCTCCTCGCGGGACATCTCGGTGATGTCCGTCCCGTCGAGGGTGATCCGGCCGGAGGTCACCTCGTGGAGGCGCGGCACGAGCGCGGTGAGGGTGGTCTTGCCGCTGCCGGTGGCACCGACGAGGGCGAGGGACTCGCCGGGGCGGATGTGGAGGTCGACGCGGTCCAGGACGGGCGGGGAGCCCGGCGGGGCGTCGGGGTAGCGGAAGCTGACGTCCTCGAAGACCAGCCCTTCCGCCGCCGCGCCCACCCGTGCCGCGGGGGCGGCACGGGTGGGCGCGGCGGCGCTCCGCGACGCCGGGCTGCGCCACGGCCCCCCGCGCACCCCGGATTCGGGTTCCGCGTCCATCACCTCGAAGTACCGTTCCGTCGCCGTCGCCGCCTCCTGGCTCATCGCCAGCAGGAAGCCGATCGAGTCCACCGGCCACCGCAGGGCGAGCGCCGTGGACAGGAACGCCACCAGCGTTCCCGCGGACAGCGACCCGTCCGCCACCCGCACGGCCCCCAGCACCAGCGCCGCCCCGATCGCCAGCTCGGGAAGCGTCACGATGACGCCCAGGATCGTCGCCAGCAGCCGGGCCTTGTGCAGCTCCGTCCCCCGCAGCCTCCCCGACAGCTCCCGGAACGCCCGCGCCTGGCTGCGGTGCCGGCCGAACCCCTTGATGATCCGGATGCCGAGCACGCCCTCCTCGACCACCGTCGTCAGATCGCCCACCTGGTCCTGCGCCAGCCGGGCCGCCCCGGAGTACCGCTTCTCGAACACCACGCAGGTGATCAGCACCGGCACGGCCGGGATCAGGATCACCAGCCCCAGCGTCCAGTCCTGCACCAGCATGATGATCACGCCGACGAGAATCGTCACCCCGTTGACCAGGAGGAACGTCAGCGGGAAGGCCAGGAACATGCGCAGCAGCATCAGATCCGTCGTGGCCCGCGACAGCAACTGCCCCGAGGGCCACCGGTCGTGGAAGGCGACCGGCAGCCGCTGCAGGTGCCGGTAGAGCTCCGCCCGCATCTCCGCCTCGACGTGCGACAGCGGACGCGCCACCAGCCACCGCCGGAACCCGAACAGCAGCGCCTCCGCCAGCCCGAGCAGCAGCAGGTACAGCGCGCCGAGCCACACCCCCGCCGGATCCCGGTCGGCGACCGGACCGTCCACCATCCACTTCAGGACGAGCGGGATGACCAGTCCGATGCAGGAGGCGACGATCGCGATGAACGCGGCGGTGAACAGCCGCGCCCGCACGGGCCGCACGAACGGCCACAGCCGCAGCAGCGTCCGCACGGTGGAGCGGGGTTCCGGGGGGGAAGGTGTAGTGGGCATCAGCAGCGAGCCTACGGAACGCCACTGACGCTGCCCACCGGGTTTCGACCGGACCCCCTTCCGTCGTCGGTCCTACGACCTGCGACTACGGAAAAGTCGTACGCCACGTATCAACCGATCGGCCGATACCCGTTCGAGCGCACCGGCCGATGCGCCGGTGCCCCGCGTACGGCGACGCTGGAGCCATGTCCGTCATCGACGTCACCGATCTGCGCAAGTCCTACGGAGGCCGTGCGGCCGTCGACGGTGTCTCCTTCACCGTCGAGGAGGGCGAGATCTTCGGCATCCTCGGCCCGAACGGCGCCGGCAAGACCACCACCGTGGAGTGTGTCGAGGGCCTGCGCGTCCCCGACGCGGGCCGCGTCCGGGTCACCGGCCTCGATCCCGTGGCCGACCACCGGGAGGTCACCCGCGTCCTCGGCGCCCAGCTCCAGCAGAGCGAGCTGCAGCCCAAGCTCACCGTCCGCGAGGCCCTGGAGCTGTACGCCTCCTTCCACCCCCGTCCCGCCGACTGGCGCCCGCTCGCCGAACGGCTCGGTCTCGCCCGAAGCTGACCACCCGGTTCGCCGAGCTGTCCGGTGGTCAGAAGCAGCGCCTGTTCATCGCGCTCGCCCTGATCGGCAATCCGCGGATCGTGGTGCTGGACGAGCTCACCACCGGCCTCGACCCGCGCGCCCGGCGCGACACCTGGGAGCTGATCGAGGACATCCGCGCGGGCGGCGTCACCGTCCTCCTCGTCACCCACTTCATGGAGGAGGCCCAGCGCCTCTGCGACCGCATCGCGGTGATCGACCGGGGGCGGGTCGCCGCGCTGGACACCCCGGCCGGCCTGATCCGCCGCTCGGCGGGCGCCACCGTCATCGGCTTCAACCCCGTCCGCCCCGCTGGACGACGCCGACCTGAGGGCGCTGCCCGGGCTCGCCTCGGTGCGGCACAAGGACGGCCGGGTCACCCTGTCCGGCACCGACGAGACGGTCGACGCCGTCCTCACCCTCCTCGCCCGCTCCCGCGTCACCGCCCACCAGCTGCGCGTCACCGACGCCACGCTGGACGACGCCTTCCTGGACCTCACGGAGACCCCGGCATGAGCACCGACGTCCTCGACACCGCCGTCCTGCGGACCGAGTTCCGCCTCTTCCGGCGCGAACCCGGCGGCATCTTCTGGGGCACGCTCTTCCCGACCCTGCTGCTGGTGGTCCTCGGCTCCATCCCCTCCTTCCGCGAGGCCGACCCCGGCCTCGGCGGTCTGCGCCCGGTCGACGCCTACGTGCCGGTGGCCGTCCTCCTCGGACTGATCGTCGGCGGGCTCCAGGGCATGCCGCCGACCCTCACCGGCTACCGGGAGACCGGCATCCTGCGCCGGATGTCCACCACACCGGTACGCCCCTTACGACCGGGGCATCCTCGGCTGACCGGGCGCCGCCGCCGGTCAGGTCCCCACCCGCAGCAGCAGCACCGTCCGGCCCGGCACCGTGATCCGCGTCCCCCCGCGGTGCTCCACGGCCGGGGCCCGGTCCTGCTCCTCCCGCCCGGTGTCCACGACCACCTCGTACCGCTCGGCCCACGGCGGCCCCGGCAGCTCGAACTCCACCGGATCGTGCCCCGCGTGCAGGACGGCCAGGAAGCTGTCGTCGAGGACCGGAGCCCCGTGCTCGTCGCGCCCCGGGATGTCCCGCCCGGAGAGGTACATGCCGAGCGTGGCGGCCGGCGCGTACCAGTCGTCCTCGGTCATCTCCGTGCCGCGCGGGGTGAACCAGGCCAGGTCGCGCAGCCCGTCCGCGGAGTGCGCGCGGCCGGAGAAGAAGGCGCGGCGGCGCAGCACCGGGTGCCGGTGGCGCAGGGCGATCAGCCGGGAGGTCAGCTCCCGCAGGGGCCGCCAGTCCGGGTCGTCCACGAGCGTCCAGTCCACCCAGCCGGTCTCGTTGTCCTGGCAGTAGGCGTTGTTGTTGCCGCCCTGGGTGCGGCCCATCTCGTCGCCCGCGACCAGCATCGGCACGCCCGTCGACAGCAGCAGCGTGGTCAGCAGGTTCCGCAGCTGCCGCCGCCGCAGGGCCCGTACGCCCTCGTCCTCCGTCTCCCCCTCCGCGCCGCAGTTCCAGGACCGGTTGTCGTCCGTGCCGTCCCGGTTGCCCTCGCCGTTCGCCTCGTTGTGCTTGCGCCCGTACGACACCAGGTCGCGCAGGGTGAAGCCGTCGTGCGCGGTGACGTAGTTGACCGAGGCGTACGGCCGCCGCCCGCCCCGGGCGTACAGGTCGCTGGAGCCGGACAGCCGGTAGCCCATCTCCCGCACGTCCGGCAGCGCGTGCCGCCAGAAGTCCCGCACGGCGTCGCGGTAGCGGTCGTTCCACTCCGTCCACGGGGGAGGGAACGCGCCCACCTGGTACCCCCCGGAGCCCACGTCCCACGGCTCGGCTATCAGCTTCACCCGGCGCAGCACCGGGTCCTGGGCGATCACCGCGAGGAACGGGGAGAGCATGTCCACGTCGTGCGTCGAGCGGGCCAGCGCCGCCGCCAGGTCGAAGCGGAAGCCGTCCACGCCCATCTCCGTCACCCAGTAGCGCAGGGAGTCCGTGATCAGCCGCAGCACGTGCGGCTGGACGACGTGCAGGGTGTTGCCGCAGCCGGTGTAGTCGGCGTACCGGCGGGCGTCCGGCTGGAGGCGGTAGTAGCCGCGGTTGTCGACGCCCTTCAGGGAGAGCGTCGGGCCCAGCTCGCCCGCCTCCGCGGTGTGGTTGTAGACCACGTCGAGGATCACCTCGATGCCGGCCGCGTGCAGGGCGCGCACCATCCGCTTGAACTCGCCGACCTGCTGCCCCCTCGTCCCGGTGGCCGCGTAGCCCGCGTGCGGCGCGAAGTAGCCGATGGAGTTGTAGCCCCAGTAGTTGCGCAGCCCCCGCCGCAGCAGGTGGTCCTCGTGCGCGAACTGGTGCACCGGCAGCAGCTCCACCGCCGTGACGCCCAGCCGCACCAGGTGCTCGACCGCGGCGGGGTGCGCGAGGCCGGCGTAGGTGCCGCGCAGTTCCCCGGGGACGCCGGGGTGCCGCTGGGTGAAGCCCTTGACGTGCAGTTCGTAGATCACCGTGTCCGCCCACGGCGTCTTCGGCCGGCGGTCGTACGTCCATTCGTCGTCGGGTCCGCCGTCGTGGACGACCACGCCCTTGGGGACGTGCGGCGCGGAGTCCCGGTCGTCGCGCACGGTGTCCGCGACGTGCTGCTCCGGCCAGTCGCGGACGTGCCCGTACACCTCGGGCGGCAGCGCGAAGTCCCCGTCCACCGCGCGCGCGTACGGATCCAGCAGCAGCTTCGCCGGATTCCAGCGGGCGCCGGTCCACGGGTCCCAGCGGCCGTGCACCCGGTAGCCGTACCGCTGACCGGGCAGCACACCCGGCACGAAGCCGTGCCAGATCCCGTGCGTCAGCTCGGTGAGCCGGGCCCTGCTCTCCCCGCCCCGCTCGTCGAACAGGCACAGCTCGACGCCCTCCGCCCCGCCCGCCCACAGCGCGAAGTTGGTCCCCGCCGCCCCGTCCGGACCGGCCCGGAACCGGGCGCCCAGCGGCGTCGGCCGGCCCGGCCGCACCGGCACCGTGGGTACGGGCGGCGCCGGCCGCACGCCGTTCACGACGGCCGCCGGGCGCCCGTCCCCGGTGGCCCGTCCCGGGGCCACCGTCTCCTGCTCGGCTGCGCTGGACACCTGTCAGCCTCCCGCGGCTCGTGGGGGACGGCGGCGGACAGGGGTGTGCGGCCCGTTCATCGGCTCGGCCGCGGTTCCCGGCGCGTCGTCCTCCCCACTGTTCTGCCCAGAGCGTGCCTCGCACTCACGTTTCCCCCGGGGGCGGCACGGTCGTTTCCCGGAGCCGAGGCCCGTCGTTGGGCACCGCGTGAGGTACGTACAAGGGCGCGCACGGCGCGCGAGGGCCGTGCTGGCCGCCGTAGTGACATGGGCAGGACTGCTGACCGGAGCCGCCGGCTGCACCGCGGACGGCACCGCCGGCGGTGCGGCCGGGCCCCCGGCCGCCGAGGACGTCATCCGCGTGTCGCCCGACGACGGCAGCAAGGACGTGCGGCCCGGCTCGCGGCTGCGGGTGCGGGTGCCGGACGGTCGGCTGGAGTCGGTGAAGGTCGTCGTGGAGCAGGACGCGCGGGAGAAGCGGGTCCCCGGGCGGATCTCCGGCGACGGGCTGACCTGGAGGCCCGACGACGAACGGCTGGCGCTTGCCGCGAAGTACACCGTCGACGCGGTGGCCGTGGACGGCGTCGGCCGCCGCTCCGCCCGGCACACCACTTTCACCACCTTCGTCCCGGAGGAACGCTTCATCGGCTACGTCGCCCCGGAGCACCGCTCCACCGTCGGCACCGGGATGATCGTCTCCCTGGAGTTCAACCGGAGGATCGCCCACCGCGCGGCCGTCGAACGCGCCGTCCGCGTCACCGCCCGCCCGGCCGTCGAGGTCCGACCGCACTGGTTCGGCGGCTCCCGGCTGGACTTCCGCCCCGAGGAGTACTGGAAGCCCGGCACCGAGGTCACCGTCGACCTGGACCTGCGCGACGTCGAGGGGGCGCCGGGCGTCTACGGCCTCCAGCGCCGCACCCTCACCTTCACCGTCGGCCGCAGCCAGGTGTCGGTGGTCGACGCCGCCGCGCACACCCTGCGGGTGCGGCGGGACGGGGAGCTGCTGGCCACCGTGCCCATCACGGCGGGGGCGCGCAGGACGCCCACGTACAACGGCACGATGGTGATCACCGAGATGCTCGAGGTCACCCGGATGAACAGCCGCACGGTCGGCTTCGGCGGCGAGTACGACATCCCCGACGTCCCGCACGCCATCCGCCTGACCAGCTCCGGCACCTTCCTGCACGGCAACTACTGGGCCGACGCCGACGTCTTCGGCGACTCCAACGTCAGCCACGGCTGCATCGGTCTGCGCGACGTGAAGGGGGGCGGACCGGACACCCCGGCGGGCTGGTTCTTCGACCGCAGCCTCGTCGGCGACGTCGTCGAGGTCGTCAACAGCGAGGACAAGCGGGTCGCCCCGGACAACGGCCTCGGCGGCTGGAACATGAACTGGAAGGAGTGGACGGCGGGCAGCGCGGTGAAGCACCGCTGACCCGCCTCCCCCGGCGGGCCGTTGAACTTGGAACGGAACGGTGACACACCCGTCGCCCCGGACGCCCCTGGCCTGTGGTTACTATCGCCGTGCGCGCGAGGGGCGCGCGGGGGCGCGGGCCCGGTCGGGCCCGCCGAGGGGAGAAACAAGTGAACGTGGGGCCCATATCGGGGGCGGCGCCGGGGGGCGCACGCAGGCGCGGCGGCAGGAGGGCGGCAGCGCTGGCACTCGGCGTGATGCTGGCGGTGACCGCCTGCGGCGGCGGAGGATCGGAGGCGGGGACCGGCTCGGGCGACGGCAAGGGCAAGGACTCCACCGCGGCGCGGAGCAAGCAGTCCGAGGCCGTGGTGAGCATCGCGCCCGAGGACGGCGCGAAGTCCGTCGAGACCAGCGGCGCGCTGAAGGTGACCGCCGGCAAGGGCAAGCTGACCGACGTCGTCGTCAAGGACCCGGACGGCGACAGGGTCGACGGGAAGATATCCGGCGACGGCGCCACCTGGACGCCGTCCACCCACCTGGCCGCCTCCACCACGTACACGGTGCACGCGGTCGCCAAGGACTCCGAGGGCCGCACCGCCGCCGAGGACTCCCGCTTCACCACCCTGACGCCGAAGAACACCTTCATCGGTCACTTCACCCCCGAGGACGGCTCCAAGGTCGGCGTCGGCATGCCGTTCTCGCTGCGCTTCACCCGGGGCATCACCAACCCCGAGGACGTCGAGAAGGCCATCCGCATCACCACCGAGCCGGCCGTCGAGGTCGAGGGCCACTGGTTCGGCAACGACCGCCTCGACTTCCGCCCCGAGAAGTACTGGAAGGCCGGCACCAAGGTCACCGTCGACCTCAACCTCGACGGCGTCGAGGGCCGCGACGGCGTCTACGGCGAGCAGTCCAAGAAGGTCTCCTTCACCATCGGCCGCGAGCAGGTCTCCGTCGTCGACGCCAAGAAGCTCACGATGAAGGTCAAGCGGGACGGCAAGGTCATCAGGACCATCCCGGTCACCACCGGCGCGCCCGGCTACGAGACCTGGAACGGCAAGATGGTCATCAGCGAGAAGCTGACGGTGACCCGGATGAACGGCGAGACGGTCGGCTACGGCGGCGAGTACGACATCAAGGACGTCCCGCACGCCATGCGCCTGTCCACCTCCGGCACCTTCATCCACGGCAACTACTGGGGCGGCGACGCCTTCGGCAACCGCAACGCCAGCCACGGCTGCGTCGGCCTGCGCGACGTCCGCGGCGGCTGGGACAAGGACGCCCCGGCCGCCTGGTTCTTCAACAACTCCCTGCTCGGCGACGTCGTGGAGGTCAAGAACTCCGACGACGCCGTCATCGCCCCGGACAACGGCCTCAACGGCTGGAACATGTCCTGGGAGAAGTGGAAGGCCTGACCCCCCCGCGCGACGCGTCCGGCCCCGGTGCGAGGTACCGCACCGGGGCCGGACGCCGTCCCCGCACGTGCCCCATTTCGGCATCGAGGCGGAGGAGGGACGATGTCCGGGGTTCCGGTCCCGCCGCGCCGGCTGAGGCCCCTGAGCAAGGCTTGACGACCCACGGCACGCCGTGCTCAGGAGCCCTTTCGCCAGAGGCCAGGTCCGTCGGCGCTCGGACGGAAACGCCGCTCCCCTCAGAGCAGGCTCTCGTCCCGGACCGTCCAGCCCGTACCCAGCTCGCGGCGCAAAGCGGCCAGGGCCGCGTGCGCCCGCTGCTTGAAGGCCTGCCGCTCCTCGTCCGACCACGGCGAGGGGTCCGGCGGATACTTCCAGTCGATCGACGACTGGTACCACTCGGACAACTTCGCCAGTTCCTCCCGGGTGGCCGGGCTGATCGGCAGCCTGTCCAGCACGCAGGGGTAGCCGTACGGGCTGTCCATGTCCTCCGGCCACAGGGGGGTGTCCACACCCGCCTCGAAGAAGAACCGTAGGCAGTGGGTCATGCGACATCCTTTCGGGCATCCGCGGGTACGGCGCGAGCGGGGGGCTCTGTCCTGTCGACGGCTGAGCATCATGCCCCACCGGCTGGACGCGCGCGCAGGGAGATCGCCCGGTGGGGGCCCGCCGGGTGGGCCGTGGTGTCCCCGCGTGTGAACGACCGCTAACCTGCGGGGCATGACCGTACATCTGGAAGTCGCCGAAGGCGTCGGCACGCTGCGGCTGGACCGGCCGCCCATGAACGCGCTGGACGTCGCCACGCAGGACCGGTTGAAGGAGCTCGCCGAGGAGGCCGCGCGGCGCGAGGACGTGCGCGCCGTGGTGATCCACGGCGGCGAGAAGGTGTTCGCGGCGGGCGCGGACATCAAGGAGATGCAGGCCATGGACCACGCGGCCATGGTGCTGCGCTCCAAGGCCCTCCAGGACTCCTTCACCGCCGTGGCCCGCATCCCCAAGCCGGTGGTGGCCGCCGTCACCGGCTACGCGCTCGGCGGCGGGTGCGAGCTGGCGCTCTGCGCCGACTACCGGATCGCCGGGGAGAACGCCAAGCTGGGCCAGCCCGAGATCCTGCTCGGCCTGATCCCGGGCGCGGGCGGCACCCAGCGGCTGTCCCGGCTGATCGGCCCCTCCAAGGCCAAGGACCTCATCTTCACGGGACGCCAGGTGCGGGCCGACGAGGCGCTGGCGCTGGGCCTGGTGGACCGGGTGGTGCCCGCCGACGAGGTCTACGCGCAGGCGCACGCGTGGGCCGCGAAGCTGGCGCAGGGGCCGGCGATCGCGCTGCGCGCGGCGAAGGAGTCGATCGACACCGGTCTCGAGACGGACATCGACACCGGGCTCGCCGTCGAACGGAACTGGTTCGCGGGCCTGTTCGCCACCGAGGACCGCGAGCGGGGGATGCGCAGCTTCGTGGAGGAGGGGCCGGGCAAGGCGAAGTTCCTGTGAAATCCACTCCCCGCTCTTGCAATTGACACGATGTCTGATTTCCGGGTCCCTCGACGGGGCGGACTGTGGAAGCCTTGGGGCGCCCTTAAGCCGTTCGTGTCGAGGGAGCCCGTCGATTGCCCGAGAGCGAGTCGTTTCCCCGGGCCGGACGGCACTTCGGTGGTTCCGAAGTGCCGGCGGCCCATGCCGGTGGCGCTCTGCCGGGCGGGGGCGTACGGGGGGCGCATTCCCCCGGAACGGTCTTCCGGGGTCCCGGGGGCGGCCATGATGGGGGCATGGCGGGGCTGGAGGGAAGGGAACAGCCGCGGGAGGACGGACGTGCGGCCGCGTCGCGCTGGTCGCCGACGGTCGAGGACGAACGCGCCCTGAAGGCACTGGAGTCGTTCGGCAGCCCGGCGGAGGCGGAAGTTCCGATGCCGTCCCGCCCGGAGTCCGCCGCCACCGCCCGCCGGCTCGTCCAGGTGGTCGTCCTGCGGGAGTGGGGCCTCACCGCCAAGGCCGCCGAGGACGCCGTCCTGCTCGTCTCCGAACTGGTCGGCAACGCCGTGCGCCACACCGGCGCCCGGGTCTTCGGGCTGCGCATGCGCCGCCGGCGCGGCTGGATCCGCGTCGAGGTCCGCGACCCGTCCCGCGGACTGCCCTGTCTCATGCCGGTCCAGGTCATGGACGTCAGCGGCCGGGGCATCTTCCTCGTCGACAGGCTCGCCGACCGCTGGGGCGTCGACCTGCTGCCCCGCGGCAAGACCACCTGGTTCGAGATGCGGGTGACGGACCGCTGAGGGCTCCCGCGGCGTGTCACCACCCGCGCTCCCCGAGTCCTCGCCCACGGGAGGGCCCGCGGGCGGGTGGTCGCCGCACTGGAGGATCAGGGAGCCCGATAATCTGACCTGCGTCAGCAAGGCGACAACGTACGAGACGAGGGGCGGACCGGTGGCGGACATCGAGGAAGCGCGCAAGCAGTTCGAGCGGATCGACACGGACGGGGACGGGGTCATCACCGCCGCCGAGTTCAAGGCCGCCCTGGCGCAGGGCGGTGACTGGAACGTCACCGAGTCGGTCGCCGAGGCCGTGATCAGGTCCCGGGACCTGAACGGCGACAAGGTCCTGTCCTTCGAGGAGTTCTGGACCCACGTGAACAAGTAGGTCCGGAATAGCCCGCCCGCCCCGGGGGTTGGTGCCGATCACGGTGGTTCCCGGAGGGAACCGGAGTGGACACCGATCCCCGGAAGGCGAGGCGAGCGGACATGAAGATCGGCATCATCGGAGCGGGCAACATCGGGGGCAACCTCACGCGGCGGCTCACCGCCCTCGGCCACGACGTCTCCGTGGCCAATTCCCGCGGCCCCCACACGCTCACCGAGCTGGCCGAGGAGACCGGCGCGACCCCGGTACGGGCCGAGGAGGCGGCGCGCGGCGCCGAGATCGTCGTCGTCACCGTCCCCCTGAAGGCCGTACCGGACCTGCCGTCCGGTCTGTTCGACGAGGCCGCCGACGGCGTGGCCGTCATCGACACCGGCAACTACTACCCGCGGCAGCGCGACGGCAGGATCGCCGGCATCGAGGACGAGGGCCTCACCGAGAGCCGCTGGACGGAACGGCAGCTCGGCCACCCCGTGATCAAGGCCTTCAACGGCACCTACGCCCAGGACATCCTGGACCGCCACCGCCCCGCCGGCGACCCCGAGCGGATGGCGCTGCCCGTCGCCGGTGACGACGAGGCGGCCAAGCGGAAGGTCCGGGCCCTGATCGAGGAGCTCGGCTTCGACACCGTGGACGCGGGCGGCATCGACGACTCCTGGCGCCAGCAGCCCGACACCCCCGTCTACGGCCTGCGCGCCGGCGCGCAGGCCGTCGCCAGGGCACTGGCGGAGGCCTCCCCGGAGCGCAAGCCGGAGTTCCGGGCCTAGGACCCGCCCGCCGGGCGGGTGCGGGGGCCGGCACGGCACGGGGGCCCACGGGACCGCGGGCCGGTCCGGGCAGGTCCCGGCCGGACGCGCGGTTTCCCGGACGTCCGGCGTTCCGGG
>NZ_JBEORT010000110.1:0-24786 GCF_040302425.1 Streptomyces sp. NPDC126497 | reverse complement strand
GGCGCCGGCCGGCGCGCGGCGCACCGAAGGACGGCCGAGGGGCTCACGGCAGGTCGAAGCCCAGGGCCCGGGCCGCCTCGTCCGGTGCCGGCTGCGACCAGCGCTCCGCCACGGACCGGTTGGACGACAGCGAGCGCGGCTCCGCCCGGTCGAGGTACAGGGTGCCGTCGAGGTGGTCCGTCTCGTGCTGCACGATCCGCGCGGGCCAGCCGGTGAACACCTCGTCCAGCGCCCGCCCGTGCTCGTCCTGGCCGGTCAGCCGCACCTCGGCGGGCCGCACCACCACCGCCTGATACCCCGGCACGCTCAGACACCCCTCGAAGAACCCGACCCGCCGGGCGCCGAGCGGCTCGTACGCCGGATTGACCAGCACCCGGAACGGCTGCGGCACCCGCCCGCGCGCCAGGCGCACCTCCTCCGGCACCGGTGCCGGATCCTCGATCACCGCGATCCGCAGCCCCACCCCGACCTGCGGCGCGGCCAGCCCGACCCCCGGCGCCGCGCGCATGGTGACCCGCAGTGCCGTCACGAACCGGGCCAGCAGATCGGGCCCCAACTGCCCTTCGTACGGCTCGGTTTCGTCGCGCAGCACCGGATCACCGGCCGCGACGATGGGCAACGGTCCCTGCACGGTGAGCAGTTGCTCGACCCGCTCGGCCAGGGGCGCGCGATCGTCCGGAGTTCCCATCCCGCCAGGATCGCACGCCCGCCACGTGTGGCGCAGGTCATGGACGGCGTCCGGGAACCGGAGGCCCCGCCGCCCCGACTACTGCACCACCACCCCGTCCGCCAAGACGCCCCCGGGAGAACCCCACCGATGACCACCGCTTCCTCGACCCCCACGGACGAGGCACCGAAACCTCCCGCCCCCGCCCCCGCACCCGCGAGGAGCGCCCGGGCCGGCCTGCGCCCCCTCGTCCTGCGCCTGCACTTCTACGCGGGCGTGCTGGTCGCGCCGTTCCTCCTGGTCGCCGCCCTCACCGGCCTGCTGTACGCCGCCTCCTTCCAGGCCGAGGAGATCGTCTACGACCACGAGCTGACCGTCCCCGTCGGCGACCGCAAGCTGCCCGTCTCCGCGCAGGTGGCCGCCGCCCGCGAGGCCCACCCCGAGGGCACGATATCCGCCGTGCGCCCCTCACCCGGGGCGGACGCCACCACGAGGGTGATGCTGTCCGGCACACCGGGCGTGGACCCCGGTCACACCCTGGCGGTGTTCGTCGACCCGTACACCGCGGAGGTGCGCGGCGCACTGGAACAGTACGGCTCCACCGGCGCGCTGCCCCTGCGCACCTGGATCGACGAGTTCCACCGCGATCTGCACCTCGGTGAACCGGGCCGTCTCTACAGCGAGTTCGCCGCCAGCTGGCTGTGGGTGATCGCGGGCGGGGGAGTGGTGCTGTGGTTCTCCCGGCGCCGCGCCCTGCGCAAGCTGCGCGGCACCGAGGGGCGGCGCCGCACCCTGGCCCTGCACGGCGGTGTGGGAGTCTGGGTCGCGGCCGGTTTCGTCTTCCTCTCGGCGACCGGCCTGACCTGGTCCACCTACGCCGGCGCGAACATCGGCGAACTGCGCGCCTCCCTCGGCCAGGAGACCCCCTCGGTGTCGGCCGAGGCGGCCGGCGAGCACGCGGGCCACGACGCGGCCGGCGGCACGGCGGGCGACGGGGCGCACGGCGCCGGCCTGGACGCGGTGCTCTCGGCGGCCCGGGCCGAGGGCCTGGGCGACCCGGTGGAGATCGTGCCGCCCGCCGACGAGGAGTCCGCGTACGTCGTGCGGCAGATCCAGCGCAGCTGGCCCGAGAAGCAGGACTCGGTCGCCGTCGACCCCGCCTCCGGCGAGGTCACCGACGTGCTGCGGTTCGACGACTACCCGGTCCTCGCGAAACTCACCCGCTGGGGCATCGACCTGCACACCGGCAACCTGTTCGGCCTGGTGAACCAGATCGCCCTGATGGCCCTGGCCCTCACCCTGATCCTGCTGATCCTGTGGGGCTACCGCATGTGGTGGCAGCGGGGCCGCGGCCCCGCCTTCGGCCGGCCGATCCCGCGCGGGGCCTGGCAGCAGGTGCCGCCGTACGTGCTCGTCCCCCTGCTGGCGGCGATCGCCGTCCTGGGCTACTTCGTCCCGCTGCTCGGCATCCCCCTGGCGGCGTTCCTCGCCGTCGACATCGTGCTCGGGGAGGTGGCCCACCGCCGGGGACGGCGGACGTACGGAAGCGGCACGGCGGCGCGATGACGCGCGACGCCCGGTCCCCTCGCCGCGGGGGACCGGGCGCCGGCCGGCCCTCACTCCTCGTCGAAGGAGCCGCCCAGCGCGGCGGCGATCCGCAGATGCGGCCGGGCCTCGTCGTCCCGCCCCTGCCGCTGGAGGGTGCGCCCCAGCATCAGCCGGGCGTAGTGCTCCACCGGGTCACGCTCCACGACGACCCTCAACTCAGCCTCCGCGCGCCGCAGTTGCGCCGAGTGGTAGTAGGCGCGCGCCAGCAGCAGCCGCGGTCCGGTCTGCTCCGGCACCTCCTCGACCAGCCCGCCGAGAACGCGCGCGGCGGCGGCGTAGTCCTTGGCGTCGAAGAACATCCCGGCGCGCTCCCAGCGCTCGGCCGGCGTCCCGTGGTCGTAGTACGTGGTGTCCACTTCTGGCCTCCTTCGAGGCCGACAACGGACCCGGACGCTCCCGTATTCCGCCCGGGACGTGCTCCCGGCCGGCACCGGTGGCCGGCCCGCCGGGGCCGGTCAGGTCGCCAGGCCGTGGCGGTAGGCGTAGACCACCGCCTGGACGCGGTCGCGCAGGCCGAGTTTGGCGAGGATGCGGGAGACGAAGGTCTTCACGGTCTCCTGGCTGATCAGCAGGGCCGCGGCGATCTCGCTGTTGGACAGGCCGTCCGCGATGAGGCGGAGGACCTCCAGTTCGCGGGGGGTCAGGGGGAGGTCCCGCGGCGCCCCGCCCTCGGCGGGGCGGATCCGGGCGGCGTACCGGCCCACGAGCTGGCGGGTCACCTCCGGGTCCAGCAGCGCCGCGCCCATGGCCACGGTCCGGATGCCGTGGAGCAGTTGGGACGGCGGCGCGTCCTTGAGCAGGAACCCACTCGCCCCCGCGCGCAGCGCCTCGTAGACGTACTCGTCCAGGTTGAACGTCGTCACCACGAGCACCTTCACCGGATGCGGCACCCCCGCGCCGGCCAGCAGCCGGGTGGCCTCGATGCCGTCGAGCACCGGCATCCGCACGTCCATCACCACGACGTCCGGACGGAGCCGCCCGGCGAGGTCGACGGCGGCCTGCCCGTCGCCGCACTCGCCGGCCACCTCCAGGTCGGGCTGGGCGCCGATGATGGTCACCAGGCCGGTGCGGATCAGCATCTGGTCGTCGCAGACCAGGACCCGGATCGGTGCGGTCATGCCGTGCTCCCCGTCGGTATGCGGGCCCGTACGACGAAGCCGCCGCCCGTCTCCGGTCCCGCGCTGAAGTCGCCGCCCAGGACGTCGACCCGCTCCCGCAGGCCCGCCAGGCCCCGGCCGCTCCCGCCGGGGGAGGAGGACACCGGGGTGCCGGAACCGTCCGTGCCGACCTCCACGGTGATCTGCCGTTCGCTGTGCCGCACCTCGACCCGGGTGGCGCTGCCGTGGGCGTACTTGAGGGCGTTCGTCAGGGCCTCCTGCACGACCCGGTAGGCGACGAGGTCGGCGCTGCCGGTCGACGGTGCCGGCGTGCCCTCCTCGGTGAACTCCACCGGCTGTCCGGCCCGGCGGGTCTGCTCCACCAGCGTGAGGAGCCGGCCGACGGGCGGTGTCCTGGTCCCGGGGCCGTGGTCGGGGTTGAGCAGGTCGAGCAGGTGCCGCAGGTCGGTGATGGCCCGTCGGCCGGTGTCGGTGACGGCGGTCAGAGTCCGGTCCAGCCGGTCGGGTGCGGCGGTCAGATAGCGGGCCGCCTCGGCCTGCACGACCATGGCCGTCACATGATGGGTCACGACGTCGTGCAACTCGCGCGCGATCCGGGCGCGTTCGGCGGCTCGGGAGTCCTCGGCGACGCGGTGCCGGCGCTCGGCCTCCGCGACCCGGGTGGAGCGCAGCCACGCCCCGATGCCCCACGCGAGGGCCACCGCCAGGTAGAACGTCACGAACTCGCTCGCCGGTTCGCCGGGGCCGGCCCGGTGGAACGCGACCGTCAGCGCCACGTAGGCGATGGTGCACAGGGCCGCGGCGGTGCGCCGGTACCGTTCCAGATACGCCCCGGCGCTCAGCAGCGCGACGGGCAGCGCGATGCCCGCGGGGGAGTGGTAGCCGCGGAGCTGGTCGAGGGCGAACCCGGCCGCCACCAGGGCGAGACAGACGGCCGGCCACCGCCGGCGCACGGCGAGCGGAAGGGCCTGGAGGGCCACCGCCACGAAGGCGAGCGGGTCGAAGGGACGCTCCGGCACACCACCGAGGAGCGTCCCGTGGTTCTGGAAGCCGGGCCACAGCGACAAGGAGAGGACGACCAGCCCGAGCAGGAGGTCCCTGACGGTGACGTCCAGCCGGTGCCACACGTCCCGGAGCCGGTGAGGAGCGATCACCGGGGCAGTCTAGCGGTGGCGGCGGCCCGCTCCGCGCGCCGGCGGCGGGGCACCAGACGGCCGCGCCGGTGGGCCAGCCACAGGAACCCGATCGTCAGCAGCACACCGAACAGCACCGAGTACACGCTCCCCTCCGGGCCGAAGTCACCGCCGGTGATCCACTTGTTGCCCGACGTCGTGGAGTCCAGCAGTCCCTGCTCGGTGTCGTTGCCCGAGACCACGGTGCTGAAGATGCCGCCCGCGGCGAAGTTCCAGCCGAAGTGCACGCCGATCGGCACCCACAGGTTGCGGGTGGCGACGTACGCGGCGGCGAGCATGCCGCCGGCCTCGATCGCGATGGCGAAGGCGCCCCACGCCGTGGCGTCCGGGTTGGGCAGGTGCGCCAGGCCGAACAGCAGCGCGGTCAGCGTCAGCGCGATCCAGGTGCCCAGGTACTCCTCGACGATCCGGAACAGCACCCCGCGGAACAGCAGTTCCTCGGTGACGGCGGCGGCGGCCATGAAGCCGAACAGTCCGGCCGTGCCGCTCAGCGAACCCAGGCCGTGCACCTCGTAATTGCCGGAGGTGAAGAGGTTGGTGACGACCATCGCGAACATCACGACGCCGATCAGCGTCCCCCGGCCGAAGGCCGGCGCGGCGCCGGCCGGGGCCAGCTCCGTGACCGGCCGGCGCTCGGTCCGCCCCACCACCCACCGGTAGACCGGCACCGCGAGCACGGCGGTCAGCGTCCCGAGGGCGAGCGTGAGCCACGGGTCGTCCCGCACCGCGTTCACGCTCTGTCCGCCTACGGCGGAGATCGCCACCACGGCCAGGATCTGCCAGACCACTCTCATCGATGACTCCTTCGTGGGATCCGCGGACCTGCGCCGCGTGCCGTCATGGACGCTACGGTTCCGGTGGCCGGGAATCGTCACCGCACAGTGGACACTTGCCCGTAGCTCGCTCGGGGGACAGACCGTGTCCCGCGCCGACTCCGGTGCCGTCCAAAGGTGTTCGGGGTCACACGCCGGGGAATGAGCCGCGGGCGGGACGGAAGCCGTATCCACGGGCGACCGGTCGGCCCGGATGCGACGACGAGGGGCCATGACTGCTGGACGGGGTGCTCGCACGGGGCGGGCCGCGGTGTTCGCGGCCGTCTGCGTCGTGCTCGCCGCCCTGGGGCACGCCATGATGTCCGGCGACCGCGTTCCCCTGGGGACGCTGGCGGCAGGCTGGGCCGTGACCGGTGCCGCGGGCTGGGGGCTCGCGGGGCGTGAGCGCGGACTGCCGCTGATCACCGCCGTCGCCGTCGCCGCCCAGACGGCCCTGCACTCGGCCTTCTCGCTCCTGGGTCCTTCCGCCGGTCCCACGGACGCGGGAGCGATGCCGCACGGCACGCACGCGCCCGTGCCCACGGGGGCGGGCACGGGCACGGCGGGGCACACGGCGCCCTCCGCCGGCATGCTCGCCGCCCACCTGCTGGCCGCACTGCTGTGCGGACTGTGGCTCGGGTACGGCGAGCGGGCGGTGTTCCGGGTGCTGCGGGCCGTCGGCGGATGGCTGGCCGCCCCGGCGCGGCCGCTGTTCCTCACGCCGGTGCCGCCACGCCGTCCGTCCCTCCGCGTCCGCCGGTGCCGCCGCTCCCGCGGTGCGCCGCGTCTGCTCCTCCTCGTCCACGCGATCACCTCACGCGGCCCGCCCGCCGGAGCCGCTGCCGCCTGACGGCAGCCGGTGCCACCCCGGGCCGCCCCCGCGCGCCCCGGGCTTCGGCCGCGTGCCGGTACAGCCCTGTTCCGCGTACCGCCCGCGCCGCATCCCCGCCGACCGGGCCCGCGCACGCCCGCGGTTCCCGGATCCTCCGCGAAGGACCCCAGGTGATCACTTCCACCCTGCCCACCCCTGCCGGAAGGCCCACCGACGACGCGGCGACCGCCTGGGCGCTGGCCGCCCGCGGCGGTGACCCCGACGCCGTCGACCGCTTCGTCCGCGCCCTGCACCGTGACGTCATCCGCTACGTCGCCCGGCTGTGCGCCGACCCGCAGGCGGTGGACGATCTGACCCAGGACACGTTCCTGCGGGCCCTCGGCAGCCTGCACCGGTTCGAGGGACGTTCCTCGGCGCGCACCTGGCTGCTGGCCATCGCCCGCCGCGCGGTCGCCGACAGCCACCGGTGCGCGGCCGTACGGCCCCGGACGGCGGACGTCCCCGACTGGCAGCTGACCGTGGAACGGGCGCAGCCGCGCGGGCTTCCCGGATTCGACGACGGGATCGCGCTGCTCGACCTGCTGGACCGGCTGCCGGACGAACGGCGCGAGGCGTTCGTCCGCACGCAGTTGCTCGGGCTGCCGTACACGGAGGCGGCGGCCCTCGGCGACTGCCCGGTCGGCACGGTCCGCTCCCGCGTCGCCCGCGCGCGGACGACCCTCGCCGCCCTCGTCACCGAGGCGGAGGAGGCGGGCACGACCGTACGGGAACCCGGGTCCGGACCGGGAATCCAGCGGTTGGACGTATAACCCGGGAAAGGAGGGGGAAGGGGTGCTCATGGCAGCCGCACGGGGCCGGGACGCCGAGCGGGACGTGATTCTCGCCGGAGGCACCACGTGACGACCACCACCCCGCCGGTCGCCCTCGGCGACGTCCGTTCCGCCGCCGAGCGCATCGAGGGCGTCGCACACCGCACGCCCGTCCTGCGCTCCCGCACCCTGGACGCGCTCGTCGGCGCCGAGGTGCACCTGAAGTGCGAGAACTTCCAGCGGGTGGGCGCCTTCAAGTTCCGCGGCGCCTACCACGCGGCCTCCCGGCTCACCCCCGGCGAGCTGTCCCGGGGCATCGCCGCCTACTCCTCCGGGAACCACGCCCAGGCCGTCGCCCTGGCCGCCCGGGAGCTGGGCACCACCGCCGTCATCGTGATGCCCGAGGACGCCCCGCCGTCGAAGCGGGCGGCCACCGAGGGGTACGGCGCCGAGATCGTCACCTACGACCGGTACACCGGCGACCGGGTCGCCGTCGCCGAGGCCCTCGCCGCCGAGCGGGGCCTGACCCTCGTCCCGCCCTACGAGCACCCGCACGTCATCGCGGGGCAGGGCACGGCGGCCCTCGAACTCGTGGAGGAAGCCGGGAAGTTGGGCGCGCTGATCGCACCGGTCGGCGGTGGGGGACTGATCGCCGGAAGCGCCACCGCCGTCAAGGGCCTGCACCCCGCGACCCGGGTGATCGGCGTGGAGCCGGAGGCCGGCGACGACACCAAGAGGTCCCTGGAGGCGGGCCGGCGCGTCGGCGTCCCGGTCCCGCGCACCATCGCCGACGGCCAGGCCCTGCACATCCCGGGCGAGCTGACGTTCTCCCTCAACCGGCGGCTCCTGGACGGGATCGTGCTGGTCGGCGACGACGAGATCAGGGACGCGATGCGGTTCGCCTTCGAGCGGCTGAAGATCGTCCTGGAGCCGAGCGGCGCCACCCCGCTCGCCGCACTGCTCACCGGCCGCGCGGGCCCCCTCCCGCCCCGCGTCGGCCTGATCCTGTCCGGCGGCAACATCGACGCCGACCGCTTCGCCCGGCTCTGCGGTCCGGGCGACTGACGTGCCGGCCTCACCCGGATGGCGGTCCCGGGTGGACGGACGGACGATGGAGTGGTGGGGCCCGGCCCCCGCCGGTGCCGTGCGAGGCGGACGGAGACCGGACCCGGCCGTGCAGGGCGACGGTCGGAAGGGAACAGGGTCATGCTCGAGATCAAAACGCTGGACAAGCCGGACGAGAGGCGCGATTTCCCCAGGGGACACCTGGAAGCCGTCCACATGACAGGGCTGGACTTCGCCGTGGCCACCTTCGAGCCGGGGTGGCGCTGGTCCGAGTCCGTCGGTCCCCTCGCCGGGACGGAGAGCTGCCGGATCCACCACAACGGCTATGTCGTCCAGGGCCGCATGCACATCCGCATGGACGACGGCGCGGAGCAGGAGGTGGGCCCCGGGGACGTCTTCGTCTGCGCACCGGGCCACGACGCGTGGGTCGTCGGCGACGACCAGGTCGTGGTGTACGACTTCGCCGGCGGCATGGCCCAGGAGTACGCCAGGGCCGACTGACCGGCACACCACCCGAGCCGGCCGTCCCCCGCTCCTCCGGTCGCGGGAAACGGCCGAGGGGCGCCCGCCGCGGCGGACGCCCCCGGTGACCGGGCGGGGCTCACGCGGCCGGCGCGACGGCCCGCACCGCCGGCGCGCTCAGCACGCGCCGGGCCGTGGACAGGCTCGTCCCGAAGGTCGCCGCGGCCGTCACCGACACCATGACGAGCCACGTGCCGGGGAACTGCTCCGGCAGCACCCCGTCGGTGCGGACGACCGTGAACGGCACGACGCCGGCCAGCGCGGCCACCGTGCCGAGGAACACGCCCGTGACCGTGAGGATCGCGCCCTCGGCGCCCACCACGCCGAGCACCTGCCCCGGAGTCGCCCCCGCCAGGCGCTGCTGCCCGAACTCGCGGGAGCGGTAGGTGGTCGCCGCGTACAGCGAGTTGACCAGCATGACGCAGACGAAGACCGCGATGATGCCGACGACCGTGAGGTTGAGCGTCTCCAGGTTCTTCGCGTCGACCGACTTCACCAGGCCCGAGGCCGCGACGGCGTCGCTCTCCACCGCCTGCATGGTGATCGTCGCCGTGGACACCGCGGTGAACACGATGAGCGGCACCAGGATCCCGGCGAGCTCGCCGGACCGCTCACGGAGGTTGCGCACGGCCAGCCAGCCGCTCGCACCGCTCAGCGGCAGCCGGTGGAGCACGCCCCTCAGCAGCCGCGGCGACAGCAGCGCGAAACCGACCGACAGCAGGATCGCCCCGTACGCGGCCGGTGCCATCAGCATCTCGTCCGTCGCGGAGAGGAAGAACGTGGCGCAGGCCCCCGCGGCGCCGGTGACCAGCGCGGCGCAGGCCAGGAGCCGCCGTGCCCCGGCTCGTCCCCCGCCGCGCCGCGTCACCCGCCGCACGGCCAGGAACGCGGCGCCCGCCGCCGCGAGCAGCGTGACGCTCACGCCGCTCCACAGCGCGACCGGCCCGAAGGAGTACTCCACCGACCGCGCGACCTGGCCGCCGTCCTGGAACAGGTCCAGCAGCGCCCGCCCGCCGAGCATCGCCGGGCCGACGGCCAGTGCCGCGCCCACCAGGGCCACGACCACCGCCTCACCCACGACCATCCGCTTGATCTGCGCCGGGGTCGCCCCCGAGCAGCGCAGCAGCTCCAGCTCGGCCGCCCGCTGCCGCACGTTCACCGTCAGCGTCGAGGCGACGGAGAAGAACACCAGCAGCGTGCCGTACCCGCCGACCACCCCGGCCGCCGTGCCCAGCGTGTCGGAGCTCACCGGGTCCACGCCCGGCCGCCCGGCCGTGTCGTGCATCGAGTGGAACGTCATGATGACCGCCGCGCCCAGGAAGGCGGACAGCAGCGTCGCGAGGAACCGTCCGGGCCGTCGCCGGATCGACCGCAGGGCCAGTACGAGCACGGTTCACACCCCCGCCGTCGTGTCGTCGCCCAGGTGCGCCAGCCGCTCGGCCACCGCGTCCGCCGTCGGCGCGTCCATCCGGCCGGCGAGACGGCCGTCCGCGAGGAACAGCACGCTGTCGGCCCAGGAGGCGGCGACCGGGTCGTGCGTCACCATCACCACGGTCCGCCCGTGCACCCGCACCGCCTCCCGGAGCAGCCGCAGCACCTCCCGCGCGCTGCGCGTGTCCAGGGCGCCGGTCGGCTCGTCCGCGAAGATCACCCGGGGTTCGGCGACCAGCGCCCGCGCGATCGCGACGCGCTGCCGCTGACCGCCGGAGAGCTGGTCGGGCCGGTGCCCGAGCCGGTCGCCGAGGCCGACGGCGGTGAGGATCTCCCGGGCCCGCCTCCGGTCCACGCGCCGGCCGGCCAGTTTCAGCGGCAGCACGGTGTTCTGCGCGACGGTGAGCGTCTCCAGCAGGTTGTACTGCTGGAAGACGAACCCGATCCGTCCGCGCCGGAACTTCGTCAGCTCCGCCTCGCCGCCGCCCGTCAGCTCGGTCCCGTCGACCCGTACGATCCCGCTGTCGGGCCGGTCCAGACCCGCCGCGCACTGCAGCAGCGTCGACTTGCCCGAGCCGGACGGCCCCATCACCGCGGTGAACGTGCCCCGCGCCAGGCCGAGCGTCACCCCGTCGAGGGCGGTCACGGCGCTGTCCGCCGTCCCGTAGGACTTGGTGACCTTGACCAGGCGCAGTGCTTCAGGGGCGGGTCCCGTGCCGTGGTCGTCTCGTGCCCCGTTGCGCAACATCGTCATCTCCTCCGTCCGGCACGTCCTGTGCCCTGTCCGAGACGCTACGGAGGAGACGGCCGCGCCACACGGTGCGCAGAGCCCGTATCGGGGGGTGTCCTCAGGGACACCCCCCGAAGGGGGCTCACCCGACCAGCACGACCTCCAGGGTGCGCGGGCCGTGCACGCCCTCCACCCGGTCGAGCTCGATGTCGCTGGTCGCCGAGGGGCCGGAGATCCAGGTGAGCGGGCGGGCCGGGTCGAGGCGTTCGAGGGCCTGGGGGACGGAGGAGACGACCTGCTCCGGGACGCGCACCACACAGATGTGGTGGTCGGGGACGAGGGTGATCCGGCGCCGGCCCTGGTCGGGGGAGCCGTCCAGCACGATCGTGCCCGTCTCCGCGACGGCGACCGCGCAGGCGGTGACCACGCTGTCGACCCGGTCCAGCTCGTGCGGGGTGCTCTCCGCCCGGTCCGCGACCCGGGTCACCTCCGACCCGGCGAGCCATTCCCCGTCCAGGCCGGGCGGGACGAGCACCGACGACGCGCCGCGCGCCGTGAGCAGCCCGGCGACGAGCCCGGCCAGCCCGGCCGCGTCCGTGCGGTGCACGATCGCCCGGTAGTCGGCCAGGTTCTCCGCGAGGAGGTCCACCGTCTCCCCGACGGTGCGCGCACCGTGCTCGCGCAGGTAGGCACGGGTGACCGCCCGTTCGTACGGGGCGTCGTCCCCCGGCACGTCGGCGAGGGCGCGCCGCACCCGGCCCAGGATCCGTTCCCTGCTGCTCACTTCGCCGCTCCCTTCCCGCCCCGCGTGCGCTGCCACCAGTCCCGGAACGGCTCCGCCGGCACCGGCGGCAGGTCCCGCGTCCCGCTCCACGCCCGGCCGGGGCCCGGCAGGGTGCGCGGATGGAGGCGGCGGGTGCGCGAGGCGAGCCGCTGGCCGGTGCGCAGGGCTCCGGGGTGCGCGAACGCCCAGCGGGCGGCACGCATCGCGGCGCGTTCGGCGGCGTGCCCCTTGGCCGGCTTGAGCACCACCTTGTTGCCTCCCCGGGTCGCCTCCCCGCCCTGGGCCACCCGCTCCCGCAGGTGCACCAGCACCTCGGGGATGTCGATGGCGACCGGGCACACCTCGTAGCAGGCCCCGCACAGCGACGAGGCGTACGGCAGGGACGCGTCGATCTCGCTGCCGGTGCCCCGCAGCTGGGGGCTGAGGATGGCGCCGATCGGTCCCGGGTAGACCGAGCCGTAGGCGTGGCCGCCGGCCCGTTCGTACACCGGACACACGTTCAGGCAGGCCGAGCAGCGGATGCAGCGCAGCGCCTGCCGGCCCACCTCGTCGGCGAGGGTGTCGGTGCGGCCGTTGTCCAGCAGGACCAGGTGGAAGTCGCGCGGCCCGTCCTCGTCGGTGGTGCCGGTCCACGTCGAGGTGTACGGGTTCATCCGCTCGGCGGTCGAGGAGCGCGGCAGGGTCTGCAGGAACACCTCCAGGTCCTGCCAGGTCGGCACGATCTTCTCGATGCCGACGACCGAGATCAGCGTCTCGGGCAGGGTCAGGCACATCCGCCCGTTCCCCTCGGACTCCACCACCACCAGGGTGCCGGTCTCGGCGACCATGAAGTTGGCTCCGGAGACGCCGACCTTGGCGCGCAGGAACTTCTCCCGCAGGTGCTGCCGCGCCGCCTCGGCGAGTTCGGCGGGCGTGTCCGTCAGCCCCTCCGGGGCGGGGCGGCCCCACTCGCCCATCTCGCGGGCGAAGATCTCCCGGATCTCCCCGCGGTTGCGGTGGATCGCCGGCACCAGGATGTGCGAGGGCCGGTCCTTGCCCAACTGCACGATCAGCTCGGCGAGATCGGTCTCGTAGGCGGCGATGCCCTCCGCCTCCAGGGCCTCGTTGAGCCCGATCTCCTGCGTGGCCATCGACTTGACCTTGACGACCTCCGACTCGCCGGTCGCCTTCACCAGTCGGGCGACGATCCGGTTGGCCTCGTCCGCGTCGACGGCCCAGTGCACGGTGCCGCCCGCCGCCGTCACCGACGCCTCCAACTGCTCGAGATAACGGTCGAGGTGACGGAGCGTGTGGTCCTTGATCCGCTTGCCGGCCTCGCGCAGCTCCGCCCAGTCGGACACCTCGGCGACCGCGGCGGCGCGCTTGGCGCGGATGGTGTGCGTGGCGTGCCGCAGGTTGCCCCGCAGCGTCGCGTCGCCGACCGCCTCGCGGGCGGCCCGGGGGAACGCAGGGGGGGCGGGCGGGGGAAACGCAGGGTGGGCGGGCGGGGGAAACGCAGGCATCCCGACGAACGTTCCGCTCATACGGCCGGTTCCTCCTCCGTGCTCGCCAGGATCTCCGCGATGTGCACCGGCCGCATGCCGGTCCGCAGCCTGGTCATCGTTCCGCCGATGTGCATCAGACAGGAGTTGTCCGCAGCGCACAGCACCTCGGCGCCCGTCGACTCGGCGTTGCGCACCTTGTCGGCGCCCATCGCCGCCGAGACGTCGGAGTTCTTCAGCGCGAAGGTGCCGCCGAAGCCGCAGCACTCCTCGGCGCCCGGCAGCTCGGCCAGCTCCAGTCCCCTCACCGCCCGCAGCAGCCGCAGGGGCCGCTCGCCGAGGCCGAGACCGCGCAGCCCGTGACAGGTGGGGTGGTAGGTCACCCTGTGCGGGTAGTACGCCCCGACGTCGGTCACCCCCAGCACGTCCACCAGGAACTCCGTGAGCTCGTACGTCTTCGGCACCACCGGCGCCAGCGTCGCCGCGAGGGTGTCCCCGCGGCCCTCCGCCCGGGCCCGCTCACCCATCCGCGGGTACAGCTCCCGCACCATCGCCCCGCACGAGCCGGACGGCGTCACGATCGCCTCGTAGTCCGTGAAGACATCGGAGAAGTGCCGGGCGAGCGGTTCGGCCTCGTGACGGTAGCCCGTGTTGTAGTGCGCCTGGCCGCAGCAGGTCTGCGCCGTCGGGAAGTCGACGTCGACGCCCAGCCTGGTCAGGAGTTTCACCACGGCGCGCCCGGTGTCCGGATACAGCGTGTCGTTGACACAGGTCAGGAACAGTGCGACACGCATCGCGGCTCCTCGTGAGATCGATCATCGGGTGAATGCAGGGTAGTGGGGGAGCGGGGACCCGGGGGAGACCGCGTCAGCCCCGGGCGAGCCGGGCCTGTGCCGCCTGCCACCGCTGCGCAGCGCCGCGCGGTTCGTACCGCGTCAGCAGCTGTGTGCGGGTGAGCAGCCGCCGCATCCCGGCCAGGTCGCCGACCAGGCCGTGGGCACGGGCCTGCACCAGTACGTTGCCCAGCGCCGCCGCCTCCGTCGGCCCGGACACCACCGGCAGCCCGCAGGCGTCGGCGGTCAGCTGGCACAGCAGGGCGTTGCGGGTGCCGCCGCCCACGATGTGCACGACGTCGACCGACTGCCCGGAGAGGCGCTGCGCGTCGGCGACGGCCCTGCGGTGGGCCAGGGCCAGCGAGTCGAGGATGCACCGGGTGGTCTCGGCGGGCGTGGCCGGCACGGGCTGGCCCGATTCCCGGCAGGCCTCGGCGATCCGCTCCGGCATCCGCCCGGGCGCGAGGAACGCCGCGTCCCCGGCGTCCACCACCGACCGCAGCGCCGGCACCTTGCCCGCGTCGAGGAGCAGCGCACCCAGGTCCGGCTGCCCCCAGGCCCGCAGGCACTCCTGGAGCAGCCACAGGCCCATGATGTTGCGCAGGTAGCGGACCGTGCCGTCCAGCCCCAGCTCGTTGGTGAAGTTGGCGGCCCGGCTCTCCTCGGTGAGCACCGGTGCGTCCAGCTCCAGGCCGGCCAGCGACCAGGTGCCGGTGCAGATGTACGCGAACCGCTCGCCGCCCGCCGGCACGGCGGCCACCGCGGACGCGGTGTCGTGCGAGCCGACCGCCGTCACCGGGACCGGCCCGGTCAGCCCGGTCTCTTCCAGCACCTCGGGCCGCAGCACCCCGGCCGCGTCCCCCGGCCGGCGCAGCGGCGCGAACAGCGAGAGGTCGATGCCGAGGCGCTCCGCGAGGCCGTGCGCCCAGTCGCGGGTGCGCGGGTCGACCAGCTGGGTGGTCGAGGCGTTGGTCAGCTCCGTGCCCTGCTCACCGGTGAGCCAGTACGTCAGCAGGTCGGGAATCAGCAGCAGCCGCTCGGCCCGGGCGAGTTGAGCGGATCCGCGGGCCGCCGTCAGCTGGTACAGCGTGTTGAACGGCGCGTACTGCAGACCGGTCGCCGCGTACAGCTCCTCGGCGGGCACGGTCGCCCACACCTTCTCCGCGATCCCGTCGGTACGACCGTCGCGGTAGTGCACCGGGTTGCCGAGCAGCGCCCCGTCCGCGTCCAGCAGCCCGTAGTCCACGGCCCAGCTGTCGATGCCGACGGAGTCCACCGCGCCGGCCGCCTTCAGCCCGTCCAGGACACCGGCGTACAGCCCCAGGACGTCCCAGCGCAGCCCCTCGGGCACCCGCACCGGACGGTTGGGGAAGCGGTGGACCTCGGTCAGTTCCAGGCTGTCGGGGCCGACGCGGCCGACCATGACGCGCCCGCTGGACGCGCCGAGGTCGACCGCGGCGTAGGACTTCACGGTGCTCATCGCAGGAACGCGGCGGCGACGCCGGCGTCGACCGGGACGTGCAGCCCGGTGGTGTGGGTGAGGTCGCCGCCGGTCAGCGCGAACACGGCGTTCGCCACGTGCTCGGGCAGCACCTCGCGCTTCAGCAGCGTCCGCTGGGCGTAGAACTCGCCCAGCTTCTCCTCCGGCACCCCGTAGACGGCGGCGCGCTGGGCGCCCCAGCCGCCCGCGAAGATCCCGGAGCCGCGCACCACGCCGTCCGGGTTGACGCCGTTGACCCGGATGCCGTGCTCGCCCAGCTCGGCGGCGAGCAGGCGCACCTGGTGGGCCTGGTCGGCCTTGGTGGCGGAGTAGGCGATGTTGTTGGGGCCGGCGAACACGGCGTTCTTCGACGCGATGTAGACGATGTCCCCGCCCAGCTCCTGCGCGGTCATCACCCGGGCCGCCTCGCGCGAGACGAGGAAGGAACCGCGGGCCATGATGTCGTGCTGGAGGTCCCAGTCCTTCGCGGACGTCTCCAGGAGCGGCTTGGAGATGGAGATGCCGGCGTTGTTCACCACCAGGTCGACCCCGCCGAAGGCGAGCACGGCGGCCTTGAAGGCGGCGGCGATCTGCTCCTCGGACGTCACGTCGACGGTCACGGCGACGGCCTTGTCGGAGCCGCCCAGCTCCTCGGCGACCTCGGCGGCGTTCTCCCCGTTCAGGTCGGCCACGACGACACAGGCGCCCTCGGCCGCCAGCCGCCGGGCGATCGCCCTGCCGATCCCGCTGCCGGCCCCGGTGACGAGCGCGACCCGCGTCGCCAGCGGCTTGGGCCTCGGCATCCGCCGGAGCTTGGCCTCCTCCAGCGCCCAGTACTCGATGCGGAACTTCTCCGACTCCTCGATCGGCGCGTAACGGGAGACCGCCTCGGCCCCGCGCATCACGTTGATCGCGTTGAGGTAGAACTCGCCGGCCACGCGCGCGGTCTGCTTGTCCTTGCCGAAGCTGAACATGCCCACGCCCGGCACCAGCACGATCGCCGGGTCGGCGCCGCGCATCGCGGGGGAGTCGGCCTCCGCGTGCCGCGCGTAGTAGGCGGCGTACTCCTCGCGGTAGGCCGCGTGCAGTTCCTTCAGCCGGGCGACCGCCTCGTCCAGCGGGGCGGACGGCGGCAGGTCCAGGACCAGCGGCCGGACCTTGGTGCGCAGGAAGTGGTCCGGGCAGGAGGTGCCCAGCGCGGCCAGCCGCGGGTGCTCGGCGCGGGCCAGGAAGTCCAGGACGGCGTCGGAGTCGTCGAAGTGCCCGACCTGCGGCCGGTCCTGCGAGGCGACGGCACGGACGTACGGCGCCAGGGCGGCGGCCCGCTCCCGCCGCTCCTCCTCGGACAGCGCCTCGTACCCCTCGATCACCGGCCCGAACGGCTCCGGCCGGCCGCGCTCGGCGAGGAACGCCTCGGCGGTGCGGATGATGTGCAGCGAGTTGCGCTCGCACTCCTCGGAGGTGTCGCCCCACGCGGTGATGCCGTGCCCGCCGAGCACGCACCCGATGGCCCGGGGGTTGGCCTCCTTCACGGCGGCGATGTCCAGTCCGAGCTGGAAACCGGGCCGCCGCCACGGCACCCACACCACGGTGTCGCCGAAGCACTCGGCGGTCAGCTTCTCCCCGTCGGCCGCGCAGGCGAGCGCGATCCCGGAGTCGGGGTGGAGGTGGTCGACGTGGGCGGCGTCGACGAGCCCGTGCATCGCGGTGTCGATCGACGGGGCCGCACCGCCCTTGCCGTGCAGGCAGTAGTCGAACGCGGCGACCATCTCGTCCTCGCGCTCGACCCCCGGGTACACGTCGACGAGCGCCCGCAGCCGGTCCAGTCGCAGCGCGGCCAGCCCCGCCTCGGTGAGCGTCCCGAGGTCGCCCCCGGACCCCTTGACCCACATCAGCTCGACGTCACCCCCGGTGACGGGGTCGGTGCCGGTGCCCTTGGCGGAGGTGTTGCCCCCCGCGTAGTTGGTGTTCCGCGGATCGGCCCCGAGCCGATGAGAACGGGCGAGGAGGGCGGCAGCTTCGGCATTGGTCGCCATGAACGATCAGTCCTTCGGGAAAGAGGGGGAGTGAAACGCCCCGACAGGGGCGCGGGGCGATGTGGGACATGCGGCTACCGCCGCGCGGGCGCGATCAACCACAGACGACCCGCAGCCCGCGACAAACAGAAACCCGGCAGACGCTCACGCGCCCCAGCCGGCCTGCTCACCCCCGACCCGCTCAGCGACGATCCGCTCGGCCCACCCGGACCGCCGGTAGGCGGCAATGGGCTCGGGGTCCAGCCCCATCTCCTCCCGCACCTCACGAAGGAGCGGACGCACGTCCGTGTTGTACGCGTCCATCAGTACGGCGTTCGCCTCGAGCACGTCCCCCGAGGCCTGCGCCTCGCCCAGCGCCGCCCGGTCGACCAGCAGCGCCTTGGCCGTCGCCTCCTGGACGTTCATGACGGAACGGATGATCGCCGGGATCTTCGCCTCGATGTTGTGGCACTGGTCCAGCATGAACGCCACCTCGGGGGTGAACCCGCCCCCGCGGATCACCTCGTACATGATCCGGAACAGCTGGAACGGGTCGGCGGCGCCGACCATCAGGTCGTCGTCGGCGTAGAACCGCGAGTTGAAGTCGAACCCGCCGAGCTTCCCCTCCCGCAGCAGCGTCGCCACGATGAACTCGATGTTGGTCCCCGGAGCGTGGTGACCGGTGTCGACCACGACCTGCGCCTTCTCACCCAGCTTCAGGCAGTGCGCGTAGGCGGTGCCCCAGTCCGGCACGTCCGTCGTGTAGAACGCCGGCTCGAAGAACTTGTACTCCAGCAGCATCCGCTGGTCGTCCCCGAGCCGCTCGTACACCTCGGCGAGCCCTTCGGCGAGCCGGTCCTGGCGGGCCCGGACGTCGTCCTGGCCGGGGTAGTTCGTCCCGTCGGCGAACCACAGCTTCAGGTCCTTGGAGCCGGTCGCGTCCATGATGTCGACGCACTCCAGCAGGTGGTCGACGGCCTTCCTGCGCACCGCCGCGTCCGGGTGGCAGATGCTGCCGAGCCGGTAGTCGTCGTCCTGGAAGGTGTTGGAGTTGATCGCCCCGAGCCTCACCCCGCGGTCCTCGGCGTGCTCGGCCAGCGCCGCGTAGTCCTCGACCCCGTCCCACGGGATGTGCAGCGCCACGGTCGGGGCGACACCCGTGAAGGCGTGCACCTGGGCGGCGTCGTCCAGCTTCTCCTGCGGGGTGCGGGGGACACCCGCTTGCGCGAACACCTTGAAGCGGGTCCCCGAGTTCCCGTACGCCCAGGACGGCGTCTCCACGGCCTGTGTCTTGAGGGCGGCTTTCACCGCGGCGAGCTCGGTCACGTCAGGGCTCCTGTGACATCGGGTCATGACGACCATTGAATGAAACGATTCAGAACGGGAAGCTATGGGTCTCCCGCAGGGGTGTCAACCCCTGCGACGAAGACCGTCCTCCGTGACCAGGCCGAGACCTGAAGGTGTCGAAAGTTTTTCGACCGGGACCCATTGACGTGACATGCGTCGCACGCCTAACGTCCCGGCAACCCAGTTGAAACCTTTCACGACGTCGTGGGGCCTCCCGTCGGCGTCGTCGAGGAGCCCTCATGACCCACCCGTCCGACACGGGTCCGGCCCCGGCCCTCGCGCTGAAGGGCATCTCCAAGTCCTTCGGCGCGGTCCGCGCCCTGCGGGACGTCTCCCTGGAGCTGTTCCCCGGGGAGGTGCACGCCCTCGCCGGGGAGAACGGAGCCGGCAAGTCGACCCTCATCAAGACGCTCGCCGGAGTGCACCGGCCGGACGCCGGCCAGGTGCTGCTCGACGGCGTCCCCGTCGTCTTCCACGGCCCCGGTGACGCCCGCGACGCCGGCATCGCCGTGATCTACCAGGAGCCCACGCTCTTCCCCGACCTGTCGATCGCCGAGAACATCTTCATGGGCCGGCAGCCCCGCCGGGCGCTCGGCCGGATCGACCACCGGGCCACCCGTGACGCGACCGCCGCCCTGATGGAGCGGCTCGGCGTCGAACTCGACCCGGACCGCCCGGCCCGCGGCCTGTCCATCGCCGACCAGCAGATCGTCGAGATCGCCAAGGCGCTCTCCTTCGACGCCCGCGTCCTGATCATGGACGAGCCCACCGCCGCCCTCACCGGCAGCGAGGTCGCCCGCCTCTTCGGCGTCGTGCGCACCCTGCGCGAACAGGGCGCCGCGGTGCTGTTCGTCTCCCACCGCCTGGAGGAGATCTTCGAGATCTGCCAGAAGGTCACCACGCTCCGCGACGGCGCCTGGATCGCCGGCGAGCCGCTGGCCGGCATGACCGAGGACGACCTGGTCCGCCGCATGGTCGGCCGCGACCTCGAGGAGCTCTACCCCAAGCAGGACGCGACACCGGGCGAGGTCGCCCTGAGCGTGCGCCGGCTGACCCGCGAGGGCGTCTTCACCGACGTCTCCTTCGACGTGCGGCGCGGTGAGATCGTCGGACTGGCCGGACTCGTCGGCGCCGGACGCACCGAGGTGGCCCGCGCCGTGTTCGGCGTCGACCGCTGGGACGCCGGCGAGGTCGAGGTCGACGGGCGCAGGCTCACCAACGGCGCCCCGTCCACCGCGATGGCCGCGGGCCTCGCCCTGGTCCCCGAGGACCGGCGCGCCCAGGGCCTGGTGATGGACATGTCCATCGAGCGCAACATCGGCCTCACCGGCCTCCGTACGACCGTGCGGGCCGGCCTGATGGACCGCGGCGCCGAGCGCAGCCGCTCCCTCGACTGGGCCGTCAGGCTCCAGGTCAAGTACGCCCGGATCGCCGACACGGTGAACACCCTGTCCGGCGGCAACCAGCAGAAGGTCGTCCTCGCCAAGTGGCTCGCCACCGGGCCGAAGGTGCTGATCGTCGACGAGCCCACGCGCGGCATCGACGTCGGCACCAAGGCCGAGGTGCACCGGCTGCTGTCGCAGCTCGCCGCCGACGGCGTCGCCGTCCTGATGATCTCCTCCGACCTGCCCGAGATCCTCGGCATGGCCGACCGCGTGCTGGTGATGCACGAGGGCCGGCTCGCCGCCGAGATCCCCCGCACCGACGCCACCGAGGAAACCGTGATGGCCGCAGCCACGGGGAGGGCCGCCGCATGACGGTCGCCGCTCCCGAAGAAGCCCCCCTCGCCGAGGCGCCGAAGGCCGGCGCCACCCGGCTCGTGGACCGCGTCCTCACGATGCGCGAACTCGCCATCCTGGCCGTCCTCCTGGTGATGATCGCCGTCACCCAGGCCGGCAACAGCGAGTTCCTGTCCGAACAGGGCGTCAAGGACCTGCTGCTGAACGCGGCCATCCTGGTCCTGGTCGCCACCGGCCAGTCCCTGGTCGTCATCACCCGCAACGTCGACCTGTCCGTCGGCTCCACCCTCGGCATCAGCGCCTTCGCCGCCGGTGCCCACCTCCAGGACGGCGGGAACCCGGTCGTCGCCGTCGCCCTCGCCGTCCTGCTCGGCACCGGCTTCGGACTGCTCAACGGCCTGCTCGTCAGCCTCGGCCAGGTACCCGCGCTCGTGGTCACCCTCGGCACGATGTACATCATCCGCGGCATCGACTCCATCTGGGTCGGCTCCCGTCAGATCACCGCCGCCGACCTCCCCGGCGGATTCGTCGACTTCGGCTCCGGCGGCATCTCGGCCGTGCCGTATCTGGCGCTGATCGCGCTCGCGGTGCTCGTGGCGACGGCGTACTACCTCAAGCACTTCGGCAGCGGACGCGAGCTGTACGCGCTCGGCTCCAACCCGGAGGCCGCCCGGCTCGCCGGCATCCCCGTACGCAAGAGGATCCTCGCCGCGTACACCTTCTGCGGCGCCCTCGCCGGCCTCGCCGGCGCCCTGTACCTGGCCCGCTTCGGCAACGTCGACTCCGGCACCGGCAACGGCTACGAACTCACCGTCGTCAGCGCGGTCGTGGTCGGCGGCGTGATCTTCACCGGCGGCTCCGGCAGCGTCTACGGCGCGGCTCTCGGCGCGCTGCTGCTGACCTCCGTCAACAGCGTGCTGCCCGCCCTCGGCGTCAGCTCCGTGTGGGTGCTCGCCATCAACGGCATCCTGCTCATCCTCGCCATCGCGGTCGACCGGATCGTCGCGCTGCGCGTGGCCTCGGCCCTGAAGAAGAGGAACGCCCGCCATGCCTGAGTCCCTGACGCGCGCCGTCCGCTGGGACACGGTCGTCGGCGCCCTGCTCGTCGTCGTCCTGCTGCTGTCCTTCACCACCGTCGACGGCTTCGGCAACGCGCTCAACCTGTCGTTCCTCATCGGCAACACCCTGCCGATCGCGCTGATCGCCCTGCCCATGACCCTGCTCGTGGTCTCCGGCGAGATCGACCTGTCCGTCGCCTCCACCGCCGGCCTGTCCGGCGCGGTGATGGGCGCCCTGTGGAACCAGGGCATGACCATCGAGACGATCATCCCGGTCTGCCTCGTGATCGGTGTCGTCTGCGGCCTGGTCAACGGCCTGCTGGTGACCCGCCTCGGACTGCCGTCCCTCGCCGTCACCATCGGTACGCTGGCCGCCTACCGGGGCATCGCGCAGATCGTGCTCGGCTCCGACGCGGTGACCGACTTCCCCGCCCCGTACCTGGACTTCGCCGCCGGACGCATCGGCGACACGTTCGTCCCGTACGCCCTCCCGCCCTTCCTGGCGCTGCTCGCCGTCGCCGTCGTCGCCCTGCACGCCACCCCGTTCGGCCGGTCGCTGTTCGCGATCGGCGCGAGCGAGGAGGCGGCCCGGTTCGCCGGCATCCGCGTCAAGCGGCAGAAGCTGGTCCTGTTCACCCTGACGGGGCTCATGGCCTCCCTCACGGGCGTCTTCTGGGCGCTGCACTACGCCAGCGCCCGCTACGACAACGCCACCGGCCTCGAACTCTCCGTCGTGGCGGCCGTGCTGCTGGGCGGCATCGACTTCGACGGCGGCAAGGGCACGCTCGGCGGAGCGATCGCCGGGGTCTTCCTGCTCGGCGCGCTGCAGAACGTGATGAGCCTCCAGGACGTCTCCGCGCAGTCCCAGATCGTCGTCACGGGTGTGCTGCTGGTGCTGTCCGTGCTCGGCCCGCGCGTCGCCCGGCAGATCGCCGTCGCGCGGGCCGGACGCCGGGCGGCCGCGTCACCACCGGCCCCCAAGGCCCCCGCTCCCACCCCCTGAACCCTCCTCGCCCGCTAAGGAACCCACCATGCGCAAGGCATCCCTCCGCCGCACCTGCGCGGCCCTCGCCGCCGTCACCTCGCTCGCCCTGGCCGCCACCGCCTGCGGCGGCACCACCAAGGAGGACGTCAAGAACGAGGGCGGCGGGGCCGCCCCGGCCGGCAAGGCCGATCCGAACGCGGCCACCAAGAAGGGCCTGACCGTCGGCTTCCTGCCCAAGCAGGTCAACAACCCCTACTTCACCACCGCCGGCAAGGGCGGCGAGAAGGCCGTCGAGGAGCTGGGCTCCACCTACAAGGAGGTCGGCCCCTCCAGCGCCACCGACACCGCCGGGCAGGTCTCCTACGTCAACACCCTGACCCAGCAGCAGGTCGACGCCATGGCCGTCTCCGCGCAGGACCCCGGCGCCCTGTGCACCGCGCTCAAGCAGGCCATGAAGAACGGCATCAAGGTCGTCACCTACGACTCGGACACCACCCCCGACTGCCGCAACGCCTTCGTCTCGCAGGCCGGCGGCGAGGACCTGGGCCGCACCGAGGTGCAGCTGCTCGCCGAACAGATCGACTACAAGGGCGAGATCGCGATCCTGTCCGCCGCGCAGACCGCGACCAACCAGAACGCCTGGATCGAGTTCATGAAGGACGAGCTCGAGGATCCCAAGTACAAGGACATGAAGCTGGTCGAGGTCGCCTACGGCAACGACGACGCCCAGCAGTCCTTCCAGCAGACCCAGGGCCTGCTCCAGGAGCACCCGAGCCTGAAGGGGATCATCTCCCCGACCACCGTCGGCATCAAGGCCGCCGCCCAGTACCTGTCCGGCTCCAAGTACAAGGGCAAGGTCAAGCTGACCGGCCTCGGCACCCCCAACGACATGCGCAAGTACGTCAAGAACGGCACCGTCGAGGCGTTCGAGCTCTGGGACCCGGCCAAGCTCGGCGAGCTGGCCGCGCGCACCGCCGTCGCCCTGTCCTCCGGCCAGATCACCGGCAAGGAGGGCGAGACCTTCACGGCCGGCGCGATGGGCGAGTACACCATCGGCAAGGACGGCGTGATCAACCTCGGCAAGCCCACCGTCTTCAACGCCGGGAACATCGACCGGTTCGACTTCTGATCCCCACTTCCCCCGAAGGAGCGGTACCTCATGCAACGCGTCTGTTTCCTGCTCAAGGTCCGACAGGACCGGATCGCCGAGTACCGCGAACGCCACGCCGCCGTGTGGCCCGAGATGCGCGAGGCGCTCTCGGCCACCGGCTGGCACAACTACTCCCTCTTCCTGCGCGACGACGGCCTCCTCGTCGGCTACCTGGAGACCGAGGACTTCGGGGCGGCCAGGGCCGGCATGGAGGCCACCGAGGTCAACGCCCGCTGGCAGGCCGAGATGTCCCCCTTCTTCGAGTCCCTCGACGGCTCCCGGCCGGACGAGGCGATGAAACCGCTGACCGAGGTCTTCCACCTCGCCTGACGAAGAAGCCCGCGATGCGACGACGCACTCTCCTGGCCGGCGCGCTCCTCGGCACCGCGGCGGCCCCCGCCCTGACCGCCGGCACCGCGCGGGCCGCCGTGCCCGGGCCGCCGGTCACCCGCACCGGCAGCACCACACCCGACGACCGGGCGCTCCGCTTCGTGTCCCACGCGACAACGCCCACGCCGTGTTCCCCACGGCCGCACCGCCGCCGCCTCCGGACACACCGACCGGAAGCTGCCGTACGACGGCGCCGGCCTGAACGCCTTCGGCGAGGTGGTGGTCGACGGGACCCGTGTCGTCCAGGACGGGGTGCCGTCGGTCATGTGCCAGGAGAAGTCCACCGGTACGACGCCCTCGCCCCTGCGCGTGGTCGACTTCCGGCTGCCCGCCCGACCGCGACCGCTCCGGGGCGGCGCTACCGGTAGTGTGAAGGCCCGCCGCGCCGCCCCCCCCGTCTCCCTGGAGGTTCCTGCCCGATGGCCCAGTCGGTGGGTATCAAGGACGTCGCCCGCGTCGCCGGAGTGTCCGTCGGCACGGTCTCCAACGTGATCAACCGCCCGGACACGGTCGCCGCCGAGACCCGGGCCCGGGTGCTGTCCGCCATCGACCGGCTCGGCTACGTGCGCAGCGAGTCCGCCCGTCAGCTGCGCGCCGGACGCAGCCGCATCATGGGCCTGCTCGTCCTCGACATGGGCAACCCGTTCTTCGTGGACGTGGCGCGCGGGGCCGCCCCCGCCCCCCCCGGGGGCCGGGGCGGGGGGTTGTGGTGGACAAACCCCCCCCGAGGGGGGGTA
>NZ_JBEORT010000109.1:0-25000 GCF_040302425.1 Streptomyces sp. NPDC126497 | reverse complement strand
GGAGCTGGTCGACGCGGCCGCCGCGGCGGCCCGGGCCCTGGCCGGCTGGGCGGCGGTGCGCACGGCGGCGCTCGGCGTCGCGGGCCACCTGCCCGTCCTGGCGCTGCTGCTGGCGGTGCCGTGGCTGCGCGGGCGGGGAGTGACGGCGGGCGCGCTGCTGGGGGCGTTCACCTACCTCGTCCAGTCGCTGCTGCCCGCCCTGCACACCCTGATGACCGCGCTCGGTGCGGCGGGGGCCCGGCTGCTGGTCGTCCTCGACCGGATCATCGGCCCGGAGCCGGGAAGGGCGTCGGAGGCGGCGGCGCCGACGGCCGGGCACGGTGCGCGGCCGGAGCCCGCGCACCGTGCCGTGCGCCCTCCGGGGGCCGGCGCCACCGACGCCGGTCCCCGGGCACCGGTCCGCGGGGGACGCCCGGCGCGCGGCGGACGCACCGCGGCGGTGGAGCTGCGGTCCGTCACCCTGGCCTACGGCGTCCGCGCGCAGCCGGTCCTCGACTCGCTCGACCTGCGCGTCGCCCCGGGCGAGCACCTCGCCGTCGTCGGACCGAGCGGCATCGGCAAGTCGACCCTCACCCGTCTGGTCGCGGGGACGCTCGCGCCCAGCGGCGGCGAGGTGCGGGTGGCCGGCCGGGAGGTGACCGGGCGGGCGCCCGCCGAACTCGCCGCGCTGCGGGTACTGGTGCCCCAGGAGGCGTACGTCTTCTCCGGGACCGTGGGGGACAACCTCGCGTACCTGCGTCCGGACGCGGACCGCGCGGACCTCGACGCCGCCGTCGGGGCCCTCGGCCTGCGGCCGCTGGTCGAGCGCCTGGGCGGGCTCGACGCCCCGGTGCGGCCCGCCGAACTGTCCCCGGGCGAACGGCAGCTCGTCGCCCTGGCGCGCGCCCACCTGTCCCCCGCGCCCCTGCTGCTGCTCGACGAGGCCACCTGCCACCTCGATCCGGCGTCCGAGGCACGCGCGGAGGACGTCCTCGCGCGGCGCCCGGGAACGCTGCTGGTGGTGGCGCACCGGCTGTCGTCGGCCGTGCGCGCCGACCGGGTGCTGGTGCTGGACGGGACGGAGGCGGTGTGCGGCACGCACGAGGAGGTGCTGGAGCGCTCACCGCTCTACCGTGACCTGACGGGCCACTGGAACGGCGGTCCTGACCGGCGGTCCTGACCCCCGCCGGCCGTCCCGGGCGGGGGACACCGCGCGGCCCGTCACGTCCATCCGGCGTTCTGGACGATGCGTATCGCGTCCACCCGGTTGCGGGCGCCCACCTTACGGATCGCCGCCGCCATGTAGTTGCGGACGGTCCCCCGGGACAGGTGCAGACGGGCCGCGATCTCGGCCATCGGCGCCCCCTGGGAGGCCAGGGACAGCACGCTCAGCTCGCGGGTGGTCAGCGGCATCTCCGCACCCTCCAGCAGGGCGACCGTGAGCGTCTGATCGAGGAAACGTTCCCCCTTGGCGACCGTGTGCACCGCCGTGATCAGCCGGTGCGCCGGGGCGTTCTTGTCGACCAGCCCGAGGGCACCGCCGTCGAACGCCCGGCGCAGGAGCCCCGGCCGTTTGGCGCTCGCCAGGACGACGAGCCGGTCCCCGCGCCGCGCGGGGAAGGGCGCGTCGCACGCCTGCTCCGATCCCCGCAGGCAGTCACCGTCCACGACCCACACGTCCGTCGGCAACGGGTCGTGATCCGGCAGGCCGGCGCCGGGTGATATGGACGAGACCTCCAAGGTGACATCGGATCTGAGCAGCTGCACCAGTGCCGACCGCAGCAGTTCCTCGTGGTGCACCACGACAGTACGGACCATCTCCCCCACTCTCAGCCAGCGGCCGCGCCCGTGCGCGGCCGACCACACACTCCCCCTGCGCCACGGGCCGTGTGCCCTGATCCGTTCGGAAACAACACGACACGTACGCACGTGCGAACCGCACCGGACGCAATCCGCCGCTCCCGGCGCCCCCCGGGGAGCGGGACGGCGGCGCCCGCCCGGCCGAAAACGGCGGCGCCACAAGCCCCACGGCGGGTGACGCCCCCTCATGCGGAACGCGACGGTCGGCCGTCGTGCCCGTGCCGACGTCCCCGTTGCCCTGGTTACGGAGGCACATCACCGGCCGGATCGGTCCCACCGCGCCGGCCAAGAGGAACCGGTCGGCGGGCTCGTCCCCCCGTGCGGAGCACGGCTGGAAACAGTCACCGCCCAATCTGGCGTGAATCCCACCGCCCGCCCGGACCGGGCCGCCCGCACCCGACGGTGCCGCGCGGGGACGGCCGGCGCGGCCGGCCGGCCCGGCGTTCGCGGGGCGCCTCCCCCGCCCTCGACCGCGCTCGAGCGGGAGGCACCCCCACCGCCCCGGAGGTTTCGAGGCGCTGGGGGAGGCACGACGTGCCCGCGGTGACGGCCGGGGGCGACGGGGCGGCCGGGGCCGGTGGGGTCCGCGGGGCCACGGGTGCTCCCGGCGGGCGGGGCGCCGCCCGGCTCAGCGACAGCACGCCCCAGGAGGCGAGCGCGGCGCCGGTCAGGGCGAGCGGGACGCCCTCCGGGCCGTCCCGGAACCGCTCGCCGAGCAGGGAGAGTCCGATCACCGCGGCCGCCAGCGGGTTGGTCAGGGTGACCACCGCGAGCGGGGCGCCCAGACCGTTCCGGTAGGCGGTCTGCGACAGCAGCAGCCCGCCGGCCGCGAAGACGGCCACCAGCAGCGCCACCCCGACCACCCGCACGCCGAGCAGGGGGCCGGACCGGTCCGTCACCGCGACCGTCACGGTCTGGGTGAGCGCCGAGGCCACCCCGGAGGCGATGCCCGACGCGGTCGCGTGCCGCAGACCGGGCCGGGAGCCCGGCCACGACAGCAGGCCGATCAGCAGCGCCGTGCCGCCCGCGACGGCCAGTGCCTCGGGCACGCTCAGCACGTCGTCGGGCACCGGCCCGGACGCCGTGACCAGCACCGCCGTCAGACCGGCGAGGGTGAACGCCGTGCCCCGCCACTCGACCGCGCTCACCGGCCGCCCCGCGATCCGCGCCCCCAGGGGCACCGCCGCGACCAGGGTGAGGGCGCCGAGCGGCTGGACCACGGTGAGCGGGCCGTACGCGAGCGCCGCCACGTGCAGCAGCGCGGCCGCGGCGTTCAGCGCGACCGCCCACCACCAGACGCCGTCGCCCAGCAGCCGCAGCGTGCCCGTGCCGGAGGACCGGGAGGCCAGCCGCTCCTGCGCCACCGCCGCGGCGGCGTAGGCGACGGCGGAGACCAGGGACAGCAGGACGGCCAGGAGGAGGGGGCTCATCGGCCGGACCCCGTGGGTCCCGGCTCCTTGCGGATGTTCATCCCCGGCCTTTCGGTGGCGTGGTGCGGACGGCGCGGGGCACCGCATCCCATCGACACGGTCCCGTACCGATACGCCAGTGTACCGATACGGTGGCGTACCGGTACGCTTGTGTACCGGTACACTGGCGTGCCGATGACCTACGCCTCGTACGAGGGACAAGGAGCCGAGCGATGACGCCGCAGGACGCGGACCGCCCCGGGCCGGCCGGGGCCTCGCGCCGCTCCAAGATCACGCCGGAGCGTGAGCGGGAGTTCTTCGACGCCGTGCTGGACCAGATCCGCGAGTGCGGCTACGACGCCGTCACCATGGAGGGCGTCGCCGCCAGCACGCGGTGCAGCAAGTCCACCCTGTACCGGCAGTGGCGGACCAAGCCCCGGTTCGTCGCCGCCGCCCTGCGCTCCAACCGGCAGACGCGGTTCGCCCGCATCGACACCGGCACCCTCGCCGGGGACCTGCGCGAGGCGGCGCGGTGCGCGGGGGAGTGGTCGCCGCAGGACACCACGCTGCTCCAGGCGCTCGGGCACGCGGTCATCCAGGACCGGGAACTGGCGCGGGCGCTGCGCGAGGCGCTGGTCGACCCGGAGATCACCGCGCTGGAGGAGATCCTGCGGCGCGGCGTCGAGCGCGGGGAGGTCGCCGCCGGGAACCCGGCGCTGGAGTACGTCCCGGCGCAGCTCTTCGGCGTGCTGCGGGCCCGGCCCATACTGGACGGCCGCAACGCGGACCCGGAGTACCTGGTCCGCTTCGTGGAGGCCGCCGTACTGCCGGCCCTCGGCCTCCCCTGAGACGCAGGCCGCCGCCGACGGGATGACCCCGCGGCGGCCTGACCGCGCCGCACCGTGGGGACGGGGGCGGCGCTCACCCCGGCCGGGTGGGACACCTCTTGAGCGGAGGGGTGCCCCGCCCGGCCGTCGACCGCGCGGTGTCAGACGTCCTGGCCGCTGCCGCCGCCCGACGCCACCTCGATGCCCTCGGTGATCTCGTCGAGGACGGCCTGCTTCTGATCGGTGTCCACCCCGAAGCGGACCACGACGATCCGCTGCGGCTGCGCGGGGGACGGGAAGGCCAGCGACTGGACGTACCCGTCGGAACCCTTGCTGGTGACCGCCTTCCAGCGCACCAGGTAGCCCTTCTGCCCGGCCACGGTCACGGCCTTGGACGCCAGGACGTCGTGCGAGGTGATCCTCCCGTACGCCGCACCGCCGTAGCTCTCCTCGGCGTTGGCGGGGATGTCCGCCTTGGCGACCTCCTCGGCGGTGGAACCACGGGTGCCGAACGCCAGGGCCGGCGCCGAGTACGCCCCGCCCTTGGTGCACGTCTTGGAGGTGTCGCCGGGACAGTCGTACGAGTCCTTCGACGTCACCGAGGCGCCCACCTTCGACTCCTGGCCGTACCAGCCGTCCGGGACGGGCAGGCTGATCCCGCTCAGCGCGTCGGTCACCGACCCGCTCTCGATCCGCGGGGCCCCGGACCCGTCCGGCGCCGGCTCCTCACCGGAGTCCCCGTCCGGCCCGCCGGAGCCCCCGCCCGGGCCGTCCTGGTCGCCGGACGGTCCGCCGTCCCGTCCGCCCGGCCCCTGCGAGGCGGCGGTGCCGCCGGCCCCGCCGTCGTCCGTCAGCGCGTACACGCCCACACCGATGCTCGCCAGGACGGCGACGGCCGCCGCCACGGCTATCCCGTTCCGCACCCGGTGCCCCCGCCCGGACGGCGGAGCGGGATACGCCGGATGGGCCGGATACGCCGGCCCGGCCGCGCCGCCCGGCGCCGGGGGACCCCAGGCGGCGGTCCGCCCCGCCGGACGGACCTGCTCCGTCCAGGCCCTGCCGTCCCACCAGCGCTCGGTGGCCGGCCCCTCAATCGTCTGCCCGGGGTCGGGGTACCACCCGGGAGGAGTCACCTGCGTCATGCCCCCACCGTATGAGGCCTCGGTGAAAGCCGGATGAGAGAGCCCCGTCACACGCGCGCCCGGACCGCCCGGGGATTTTCATCTCCCCACCCCTTGACAGCAGTTGACCATCAGGACCCCAGGTGAGAGGTGGTCCGCGTCGACCCCGGGCGGCCGTGTCACCCGTCACGGCAACACGTGCCGCGAGCGGGCACCACTCCGGCGGCCGGAGGACTACGCTCGAGATCTGTACGTCATTCGGGCGACTCGGGGAGGTAGCGGGATGACGGAGGTGCGGCCCCCGGCCGGCCCTTCGGCCGCTCTGTGGGAGCGCGACGAGGAAGTCGCCGCGATCGCGCGGGCCGTCGACACCCTGTGCGCGGACCGTTCCTCACCGGGCGGACTGCTGGTGCTCCGGGGCGAGGCCGGATTCGGCAAGACCGCGCTGCTCGCCGAGACCCGTCGCATCGCCGAACGGCGCGGCTGCACCGTGTGGTCGGCCCGCGGCGGCGAGACCCTGCGCTCCGTTCCCTTCCACGTGGTCCGCCAGCTCCTCCAGCCCGCGCTGGTGCCGATGCTGCCGGAGGAGGCGCGCGAGTACCTCGGCGACTGGTACGACATCGCCGGCCCCGCCCTCGGCATCGCCGACCCCGGCGAGCGGAACGCCGACCCGCAGGGCGTGTGCGAGGGGCTGGTCGCCGCCGTGCGCCGGCTGGCCCGCCGGGACTGGCCCCTGGTCCTGCTGATCGACGACGCCCACTGGGCCGACCAGGAGACCCTGCACTGGCTCGCCTCCTTCACCGAACGCCTGGCGGACCTGTCCGTCCTGGTCGTGGTCGCCCGCCGGCCCGGCGAGATCTCCGGAGTGAGCGCCCGTCACCTGGACGCCGTCGCCGCCGCGGCCGACCGGCCCGTCACCACCCTCAGCGCCCTCACCCCGGAGGCCACCGCCGGACTCACCCGCGCCACACTGGGCGAGAACGCCGACGCCGCGTTCTGCCGCGAGGTCTGGGCCGTCACCGACGGCAACCCCTACGAGACCGTCGAGCTCCTCGCCAAGGTCCAGGACAGCGCACTCGAACCCGTCGAGGCCCGCGCCGGCGAACTGCGCGACCTGAACCGCTCCGCGCGCGGCGTCGGCCTCGTCGCCCGCCTGGAACAACTCGGCATAGACGCCACCCGGTTCGCCTGGGCCGCCGCCATCCTCGGCGACGACATCACCGTCGACCTCGTGACCCGGCTCGCCACCCTCACCCCGGACGCCGCCGCCCGCTGCGCCGAACTCCTGCGCACGGCCCGCATCCTCACCGTGCCCGACCCGGCCGGCGCCGGGTCCGCCGACCTCGAGTTCGTCCACCCGCTGATCGCCACCGCCGTCTACGACTCCATCCCCGACGCGCTGCGCCGCGCCATGCACGGCATAGCCGCCCGGATCGTCACCGACTCCGGACGCGGCGCCGCCTCGGCCGCCCGCCACCTTCTCGAAGTGCACCCGGAAGACGACGAGGAACTCGTCCGGCACCTGCGCGAGGCCGCTCGTGAACACCTCGCCGTCGGCGCCCCGGACGCCGCCCGCCGCTGCCTGGAACGCGCCCTGGAGGAACCGCCCCGCCCCGAGGTCCACGCACAGGTCCTCTACGAACTGGGCTGCGCCACCTTCCTCACCGCCCCCGCCCGCACCATCGGCCATCTGCGGGCCGCCCTCGGCATGCCCGGTCTCGACGGCGACCGCCGGGTGGACGCCGTGGTCCGCCTCTCCCAGGCGCTGCTGCACAACGACCAGATGGAGGAGGCCGTCCGCACCGTCGCGGCGGAGGCCGGCCGGCTGGAACCCGGCCCCGCCCACCTGCGGCTGCGCGCCGTGCAGTTCATGTGGGAGGGACTCCTCGCCGACGAGACCGGCGCACCCGGCCGCTCCGAGCGCCTGGCCGAACTCGCCGCCACCTGCACCGGCCGCGACAACTCCGAGCGCGCGCTGCTCATCCTGCGCGGCTTCGACGCCATGATGCGCGGCGAGAACGCCGAGGAGGTCGTCGAGGTCTGCGACCGTGCCCTCGTCAACGGCCGCCTCGCGCCGGGCCTCGGCTGGACCGACTGCGAGTGGGGCGGCGAACTCCTGCTGATGCTGGCGAGCGCCTACGCCTACACCGACCGCCTCGACCGCGCGGAAAGCCTCTACAACGAGGCCCTGCGCGCCTACGAGACGGCGGGCTGGAGCGGCGGCCACCTGGTCCTCGCCCACGCCTACGTGGGACTCGGGCACCGCAGGCGCGGCCGGCTCGAGGCGGCGGAGACCTCCCTGCGCGAGTCCCTGCGCCTGGCCGAACGCGTCGGCCGCGGACTGCCCCTGTACTGGACGGCCACCTGCAACCTCGTCGACACCCTGCTCGCCCGCGGCCATGTCGACGAGGCCTGGGCGACGGCCGAACGACACGGCTTCGCACCGCCCTACCCGTCGACGATCGTGCTGCCCGACCCGCGTTCGGTGCGCGGCCGGCTGCTGCTGGCCGTCGGTCGCACCAAGGACGGCGTCAACGAACTGGAGGCGGCCGAGAAGGCGGCCGCCGCGCGCGGCCACCACAACCCGGTGCACCTCTTCGGCGCCGCCGACCTCGCCCGGGCCCTCGCCACCGAGGACCCGGCCCGCGCCGCCCGGCTGGCCGTCGACGTCCGCCGGCGGGCCGAGCGCTTCGGCACGGACACCGCGATAGGAGAGGCCCTGCGGGTGGCCGCCGCCCTGGAGACCGGTCAGCGCGCGGTCCGCCTCGCCGCCCAGGCGGTCACCTACCTGGAGTCCTCCCCCTGCCAGTACGAGCACGCTGCGGCCCGCGTCGAGTACGGCATCCTCGCCCGCTCCGTCCCCGACCTCGAACGGGGCCTCGCCCTGGCCCGCTCCTGCGGCGCGGACGGCCTGGTGGAACGGGCCGCGGAGGAACTCGGAGCGGGCGTGGGACCGCGCTAGCGCCGAGGACGTCCCCGGCCGGCTACCCGCTCTCCTCCGCCGGCACCCGCTGGGCCGTCGCGAACGCCGAGTTCGCCGCCGGGACCCCGCAGTACACGGCCGTCTGGAGCAGCACCGCCCCGATCTCCTCGGGAGCGGGCCCGCCTCGGCGCGCCGCGCGGACGCGCAGGGGGAGCTCGTCGTGGTGACCGTGCGCGACCAGCGCCGTGAGCGTGACCATGCTGCGCTCGCGGCGGGTGAGGGCCGGATCGGTCCAGATCTCGTCCCAGGCGTAGCGCGAGACGAGGTCCTGGAAGCGCGCCGTGAACGGGGTCTGCCGGGCCTGCGCCGCCCAGCGAGACGCCCGCGTACGCGAAGCGTCCGATGCCGAGCGCGTCGGCGAGCGCGAGCACAGGACCGGCGAGGTCGCCGAGGGTCGCGCCGGCGCCGATCAGCCCCGCCGCCGATCCGCCGTGCCCCGGCAGGTCCCAGCGGACCACCCGGTGCGCGGCCGACAGTTCGGGCGCCACCTCGTCCCACAGGGCGTACGACGTCCCGGGCGAAGGGCCGAGCAGCAGCGGGGGAGCGGAAGCGGGGCCTTCGACACGGTGGTTGAGCAGCTCACTTTTCAACGTCGCTCCAGAGCACGGGAGGAGATCACCTCGCCCCAGTTCGCGGTCCTCAACGCGGTCGTCGCCGAGCCGGGCCTGGACCAGCGCACCGTGGGGGAGCGGGTCGGGCTCGACCGGTCCACCATCGCCGAGGTGATCGCCCGGCTGATCCGGCGCGGGCTGCTGGACAAGGTCCGCGCCCCGCGGGACGGCCGCCGCTTCCTGCTGCACCTCACCGACGACGGCGTGCGCACCCACCGCAGGCTCACGGTGCGCACCGCGCGGATGAACCAGGTCCTCCTGGCCCCGCTCGACACCGCCGAGCAGACGCTCTTCATCGACCTGATCCGGCGGGCCGCGGACGCGGCCGAGGGGCTGCGCGACCCGGCCCCCGCCCCGGCCGCCCCGCACTGACCGGGCGGACCGGATCCGCCCGGAGCGCCCCGGCCGGGGCGCTCCGGCACGGCGGCGCCCGCCGGCCCGCGGTTCGGCACCCGGCCGCTCGGGTACCCGGACGCCCACCGCAGGAGCGGCACACCGGTCACCACGGAGGGAGCGGGCGGCGATGAAGGCACTGACCTGGCAGGGGAAGCGGGACGTACGGGTGGAGGACGTGCCCGATCCCCGGATCGAGGAGCCGACGGACGCGATCATCCGGGTGACCTCCACCGGACTGTGCGGCTCCGACCTGCATCTGTACGAGGTCCTCACCCCGTTCATGACCCCGGGCGACATCCTCGGCCACGAGCCGATGGGCATCGTCGAGGAGGTCGGCGCGGCGGTGCCCGACCTCCAGGTCGGCGACCGGGTCGTGGTGCCGTTCCAGATCGCCTGCGGCAACTGCTGGATGTGCCTGACCGGACTGCCCACCCAGTGCGAGACCACCCAGGTCAGCGCCGAGAACATGGGCGCCGCCCTGTTCGGCTACACCCGGCTGTACGGCGCGGTCCCGGGCGCCCAGGCCGAGTACCTGCGGGTCCCGCAGGCCCAGTACGGCCCGATCAAGGTCCCCGAGGGGCCGTCCGACGACCGGTTCGTCTACCTCTCCGACGTCCTGCCCACCGCCTGGCAGGCGGTCGCCTACGCCGGTGTCCCGAAGGGGGGCAGCGTCGCCGTGCTCGGACTCGGCCCCATCGGTGACATGGCCTGCCGGGTCGCCCAGGTCCAGGGCGCGGGACGGGTGTTCGGCGTGGACCTGGTCCCGGAACGGCTGAACCGGGCGAAGCAGCGCGGCGTGGAGACCTTCGACCTGCGCTCCTTCGACGACGAGAAGGAGCTCGTCGCCGCGATCCGCGACCAGACCGACGGCCGCGGCCCCGACGCCGTGATCGACGCCGTCGGCACCGAGGCGCACGGCAGCGCGGCGGCCCGCATGGTGCAGAACGCCTCCGCGCTGCTGCCCCGCAAGCTCAGCGGCCCGATGGCGGAACGCTTCAGCGTCGACCGGCTCGCCGCCCTGTACACCGCCATCGAACTGGTGCGCCGTGGCGGCACCATCTCGATCAGCGGCGTCTACGGCGGCATGGCCGACCCGATGCCCATGCTCACCCTGTTCGACAAGCAGATCCAGATGCGCATGGGCCAGGCGAACGTACGCCGCTGGAGCGACGAGATCATCCCCTACCTCACCGACGAGGACCCCCTCGGCGTCGACGACTTCGCCACCCACCGGGTGCCGCTCGACGAGGCCCCGCGGGCCTACGACATGTTCCAGAAGAAGCAGGACGGCGCGGTCAAGGTGCTGATCAAGCCCTGATCCGGGAGCCGGGGGTCCCGCCGGGGCCGGCCGGGCCGGGGAGCCGGAACCCCGGCTCCCCGGCCCGTGAGGACTACAGCTCCCTGATCCGGACGTCCCGGTAGGAGACGACGTCCGTCGTGCCGTGCACCTGCAGTCCGACGTAGCCGGCGGCGAACCGCCGCCCGTCCGTGCCCGGGTCGTCCGAGCGCGGCGGGGCGAAGTCCTGACCGCCGGTGTTGTCGAACTCGTTGATCAGCACACCGTTGCGGTAGACGGAGTAGTGCTGGTCCACCACCCGGATCTCGTAGTCGTTCCAGGTGCCCTTCTGCGTCACGCCCGCACCGGCCAGGCCGACCCGGTCGAAGCCGTAGACCGAGCCCGTCTTGTACATGTCGCCGGTGGGTGAGTCGAACACCTGGATCTCGTGCCCGAATTTGATGGCGGCCCACTCCGGCCGGGACTCCTCCGGGTGATCGTGGATCTGCGGGAACCGCACGAACACACCGGAGTTGGCGTTGCCGGTGCCCGGGGCGTCGTCACGCCACTGGAGCTTCAGCGAGAAGTCGCCGTACGTGCGCTCGGGGAACCACAGCATGCCGAGCCCGCTCCTCGTGGTGCCGGAGGTGATCGACCCGTCCGGGTTCAGCGCGAACGAACCCCCGCCCACCTGCTCCCACTTGGCGAACGAGGCCGCGGTGCCGTCGAGGATCGTCCGGTAGCCGTCGGTCTGGCCGGGCGTGCCGATGCCGGACTCGCGGGCCGCCCGGTTGACGGCCCGGCGCTCCCGCTTGTCGATGACCCCCTCCTCCTTCAGCCGGTCCAGGACGGTACCGACGTGCTTCAGGAACAGCGCCTGCGAGGTCCACTCCTTCTCGTCCTCGATCAGCTCGCCGATCCGGCACCGGTTGTCGGTGACCCGGTTCGGCACGCCCGAGTCGACCGTGCCGACGATCACCGTCCGCCGCTCGTCGTACTCCGGGCAGGCGGGCGAGGGCACCCCGCCGCCCGCGACGACCGTGAAGCTCGCCGTCAGCGGCTGGGAGGTGTTGCCCGCCCTGTCGCTCGCCCGGTAGGCCACGGTGTGCCGGCCCGCGCGGTCGACCACCACGGGCGCGGTGTAGGCCAGGTACGGTCCGCCGTCGAGCGAGTACTCGACGGCGGCCACGCCGGAGCCGTCGTGCCCGTCGTCGGCGCCGACCGTCACCGTGGCCCTGCCGACGTAGGCGCCGTCGGAGTTCCTGACGCCGCCGAGGGTCACGCCGGTCACGGGTGGGGTGGTGTCCTGCGGGGGAGCGGAGACGACCGTGAACTCCACGCTCCTCTCCGCCGCCGTGTTGCCCGCCCTGTCGGTGGCCCGGTAGCGCACCGTGTGGGTGCCCACCCGGTGCACCATCACCGGGCCGGTGTAGGCCGTCCAGGCGCCGGCGCCGATCGCGTACTCGATGGTGTTGACGCCGGAGCCGGTGTCGGACGCGGTGACGGTCACCGTCGCCATGTCGATGTAGGCACCGTCGCCGTTCTTCTCGCCGCCCACCGTCGCGGAGGTCTCCGGCGGGGTCGAGTCGTCCGTCGGCGGCGGGACGACCGTGAACGTGACGCTCCGCTCCGCCGAGACGTTGCCCGCCCTGTCCAGCGCGCGGTAGCGCACCGTGTGCGCGCCGACCTGGTCGACGACGACCGGGGCGGTGTACGGCTGCCAGGCGCCGTCGGCCCCGATCGCGTACTCGATCCGGTCCACGCCCGAACCGGAGTCGGTGGCCTCGATCGCGACGCTCGCCGAACCGACGTACCCGCCCTCGTCGTTCCGCGAGCCGGTCACCTCGGCCGTGGCCTCGGGCGCCGTCGTGTCCTCGCCGCCGCCCTCGGTCACCGTCAGGATGCCCTGCATCTCGCCGTGGCCGGGGATGGTGCAGTGGTAGAAGTAGCGGCCCGGGGTGAGCGTCACCTCGGCGGTGTGCCGGCCGCCCTGGGCGTCGGCCGGGTTGGCGAGGATGTTCAGCTGGACGTCGTCGTTGAACTCGGGGTCGGAGGTCACGAAGGTCAGCGTGTGCGGCATTCCGGTGGTGTTGCCGGTGGCCGCGCTGTTCTCGAAGACGATCGTCGCCGTACCGGCCACCGCGGTCGTCGGGGCGGAGGTGTACTCGGTGATGCTGTCGCCGGCGGTCCAGGTGAGCACCTGCTCCGCCGCCCCGGCCGTCGTGGATCCGGACTCGCCGGCCGCGGACGGCGTCGTCTGCAGGCCGAGCGTCATCAGCAGGGCGGCCAGCAGGCCGGCCCACACCCTTCGTCGCCGTGTCACTGGTCTCATCCGGCCTTCCTCGCCAACTGGCCGGCGGCCGGGGTGGGGCCGCCGCCCGTGTAGGTGACCCGCCACAGCGCGGACTTGGTGTCGGAGGTGAAGAAGCCGCGTCCGTAGTCGAGGACGTACAGCGCGCCGTCCGGGCCGAACGTCCAGCCCATCAGGTTCTTGATGCCGTCGTTGCCGACGGGCACGATCTTCTTCAGGGACTCCGAGTGCACCGGGAGACCGCCGTCACCCTGCGTCCTCGGGTCCATCAGCACCGCGTTGCGCGGCTGGTCGGCGTCGTAGAAGTCACCGACGAACCACTTGCCGTCCCAGTACGCCGGCCACTTGACGTCGCCGGGGCTCGTGTCGTCGTAGCGGTAGACCGGGCCGTTCATCGCGGCCTGGCCACCGCCCTTGAGCCAGGGCAGCCGGTACGTGGCCTCGTCCTGCCGGTACGACGGGACGCCGTTCGCGTCGCGCGGGAAGTCCGGGCCGCCGCCCTGCGGGGAGTACCAGATGTTGTTGCCGGTCACCGGCGGCAGGTCGACCAGGCCGTCGTTGTTCGGCGACTCGTTCTTCGGGGCGTCGCAGTCGTACCAGCCGAGCGGCTTCGACGGGTCCGGCAGATTGCGGTCCCGGTAGGGCTGCTTGTTGCCCATGCAGTACGGCCAGCCCCGGTTGGACGCCTCGGTGATCACGGCGAACGTGTCGTACTTCGCCGGACCCCAGGTGGGCGAGGGGGCGCCGGCGTCCGGGCCGACCCAGCCCGCGTAGAGGACGTCGGTCTTCTTGTCGACGGAGATGCGCGCCGGGTTGCGCACGCCCATCACGTAGATCTCGCCACGCGTCTTGCCGCCGCCCTCGGCGGTCTCCTTCCCGGTGAACAGGTTGCCCTCGGGGAGGGTGTACGTGCCGTCCGGCTCCGGGTGGATGCGCAGGATCTTGCCGTTGAGGTTGTTGGTGTTGCCGGCGGTGCGGCGGGCGTCGGCGAAGGACACGCCCTTGAAGTTCGGCTGGGGGTTGTTGCCCGAGTAGCCGTCGCTGAACCCGCTGGAGTTGTTGTCACCGGTGGCGATGTACAGGTTGCCCCGGGAGTCCCAGGCCATCCCGCCGCCGGCGTGGCAGCAGCTGTGGATCTGCACCGGCCACTTCAGCAGCACCTTCTCGCCGGCCAGGTCCAGCCTGTTGGCGGCGTGGTCGAAGGTGAAGCGGGAGACCCGCCGTTCGGCCATGTGGGTGTCGCGGTTGATCTCCGAGTGGGGCGTGTAGTGCAGGTACACCCACCCGTTCCGCTGGAACCCCGGGTCCAGTTCGATGCCGAGCAGGCCCTCCTCGACCTTGCGCAGCTCGTCGCCGCCGCCCTTGTTGCCGAAGACGGTGAGCGCACCGGCGAGGGTGACCTTCTCGGTCCTCGGGTCGTAGACGTGGATCTCGCCCGTGCCCTTGCCGATGTCCGGGTCGTTCCAGTCGGTGACGACCGGCTGCGAGGCGTCGGCGCCACCGCGGCCGATGGTGAACACCCGGCCGTCCGGCGCGGTGACCAGGCCGTGCGGCTCGCCGATCTGGTCGTTGAGGCCCGGCCGGTTGGGCCGGGTCAGCCGCTCGGCCCTGTAGTTGCCGGTGATGGTCGCCTTGCAGTCGGCCCGCACCAGCCGGGTCGTCCACAGCAGGGCGCCGCGCAGGTGGTCACGGAAGTCGGTCTCGTCGTACGACGACACCGTGCCGCCCATGCCGGTGTAGAAGGACCGGCCGCCGTCGTAGTCGCGGCACCAGCTGACCGGGTGGTCCCAGCCGTTGGCGCCCGCGCCGGGCGCGTACGTCGACTCGCGGACCCGGGCGACCGTGTGCACGTCGCCGGAGGGGTTCTTCACCCAGTTCAGCCACTTGTCCGGCCGCTTCCACTGGGTGGGCAGGTTCTTGGTCGCCGGATGCGCGCGGTCACCGACCTCGACGGTCGCCCGCTGCACCGTGGTGGGGCTCGACGCGGCCGGCCGGGCGCCGATCAGGCCGGTGAACCAGTCCGAGTACGGTTCCGCGCGGGCCGCGTCGTGCAGGCCGACGAAACCGCCGCCGGCCTCCATGTACGCCTCCAGGCCCGCCTCCTGGTCCGGGTCGAGGACGTCCCCGCCGCCGGTCAGGAACACGACGGTGTTGAACCGGCCCAGCTTCTCGGCGTTGGTGAAGACCGAGGCGTTGCCGGTGGCGGTGACCGTGAACCGCTGGTTCTCCGGGCCGGACAGGCCGATCCTCTCGATCGCCGCGATCCCGGCGTTCACCAGGGGCGACTCGTCACCGTCGGCCGCGGAGCCGTGGAACAGCAGCACCCGTACGTTCGCACCGCCGGGGGGCGACGTGATCGACATCGTTGTCAGGGACGGTTCCGGGGGCGGGTGCGCGCCGGCGGCGGGCCCCGACAGCAGCCCGGCGACGACGGCCCCGGCGGTCACGGCGGCCGCCCGGACGCGCCGTCCCGTTCTCCTCCCTCTTCGTGCGCTCGTGGCGCTCGTCGTGCTCAACCCTCGTAAGCGCATGGGTTCTTGACGCGATGTGGACCGCACGTGGCCACCCACCCCTCCTCGGTCGCAGCGGAAGCGTCAAGGAAGCTAGACCTCTTTGTGCCACACGCCAATACCTATCGCAGCAATGCAACGAACTTTGTCCTGAGTGTGGATAAACGCGGGGACGGCCGCTACGGTTTCACAGGTTCATGACAGCCAGGTGGGGAGTTCGGCATGAACAGACGCGGTTTCAACCGCCGGGTACTGCTGGGCGGCGCCGCCGTCGCGACATCGTTGTCCGTCGCGCCGGAGGCCTCGGGCGCGCCCGGGTCCGCGAGCGCGGCCGCGCCGGCGCGGACCGCGCCGGCCGGGGGCGAGGTGCGGCGCGTCAAGCTGTACGCCGAGAGGCTGGACGGCGGGCGGATGGGCTACGGCTTCGAGAAGGGCAAGGCGTCGATCCCCGGCCCGCTGATTGAGCTGAACGAGGGCGACACCCTGCACATCGAGTTCGAGAACACCATGGACGTGCCCGTGAGCCTGCACGTCCACGGGCTGGACTACGAGATCTCCAGCGACGGCACCGAGCAGAACAGGAGCGACGTCGAGCCCGGCGGCACCCGCACCTACACCTGGCGCACCCACAAGCCCGGCCGGCGCGCGGACGGCACCTGGCGGTCGGGCAGCGCGGGTTACTGGCACTACCACGACCACGTCGTCGGCACCGTGCACGGCACCGGCGGCATCCGGGGCGGGCTGTACGGCCCGGTGGTCGTGCGCCGCAAGGGCGACGTCCTGCCCGACGCGACCCACACCATCGTCTTCAACGACATGTCGATCAACAACAAGCCGGCCCACACCGGCCCGGACTTCGAGGCCACCGTGGGCGACCGCGTCGAGATCGTCATGATCACGCACGGCGAGTACTACCACACCTTCCACATGCACGGTCACCGCTGGGCCGACAACCGCACCGGCATGCTCACCGGACCCGAGGACCCCAGCCGGGTCGTCGACACCAAGATCTGCGGCCCGGCCGACTCCTTCGGCTTCCAGGTCATCGCGGGGGAGGGCGTCGGAGCCGGCGCCTGGATGTACCACTGCCACGTCCAGAGCCACTCCGACATGGGCATGGTCGGCCTGTTCCTGGTGAGGAAGCCGGACGGCACCATCCCCGGCTACGACCCGCACGAACACGTCCACGGGACGGCCGCCGAGAAGGAGCCGGCGCACGGGCACTGACGCACCGGACGTGATCCGGAGCGCTCTCGCCCGCGTCCGGCCCGGGGCTATCCTTTCCCGCAGCCGCAGGTGAGGAGCCCCGAAGTGACCGAGACAGTGCCGCGCCCCACGCTGGAGGCGGTGGCCGCGCGGGCCGGGGTCTCCCGGGCCACGGTCTCCCGCGTGGTCAACGGCTCCGACGGGGTGCGCGAACCCCTGGCCGAACGGGTGAGGCGGGCGGTGGAGGAACTCGGGTACGTGCCGAACCGGGCCGCCCGGAGCCTGGTGACCAGGCGGCACGACGCCGTCGCCGTCATCGTGGCCGAACCGGAGGCCCGGGTCTTCGCCGACCCCTTCTTCGCCCGGCAGCTGCGCGGCATCAGCAAGGAGCTGACGGCCCACGACAACCAGCTCGTGCTGCTGCTCACCGAGGGCCGCGACGACCACGCCCGCGTCGGCCGCTACCTGGCCGGCGGTCATGTCGACGGTGCGCTGGTGTTCTCCCTCCACATCGACGACCCGCTGCCCGGACTGATCCAGCGGGCCGGCCTGCCGACCGTGTACGGCGGCCGGCCCGACTGGAACGACGGCCGGCGCGGCGTCGTCTACGTCGACAGCGACAACCGGGGCGGCGCCCGCGACGCCGTACGGCATCTGCTCGGCCTCGGCCGCAGCCGTGTCGCCCACATCACCGGCGCCCTCGACCAGACCGCGGCGGTGGACCGGCTCGACGGCTTCCGGGACGTCATGACCGACGCCGATCCGCGACTGGTCGCGGAGGGCGACTTCACCCCGGCCGGGGGCGAGCGGGCGATGCGGCGGCTCCTCGACCGCTGCCCGGACCTGGACGCGGTCTTCGCCGGCAACGACCTCATGGCGGCGGGCGCCCTGCGCGTGCTGCGCGAGCACGGGCGGCGGGTGCCGGACGACGTGGCGGTCGTCGGCTTCGACGACATGCTGCCGATCGCCGAACAGACCGAACCGCCGCTCACCACGGTCCGTCAGGACATCGAGGAGATGGGCCGGCTGATGGCCCGCCTCCTCCTGCGCGACCTGGACGGCACCACCGCGTCCGACGGGAACGCCGGCGGCGCCCCGTCCGCCGTGATCTTCCCGACGACCCTGGTCCGACGGGCGTCCGCCTAGGGCCGGCCGGCCCTCCGTCCTCGGCGGTGGCCTTCGCCGTCCTCGGCAGGCCGCCCCGTCCGCAGGACCCGTGCGGCGCACGGTCGGCGTCCTCACGGGTGGCCCGCGCGAGACCTGACGCACTCGGCGCGCCGCCGTGCGCGCCGTGCGCCCCGGCGTCATCATCATGCGGTCGCGGAGGGCCCGAGGGGCCCTCCGTTGAGCCCGCGTTGATCGAACGTTTTTCGCCGTACGGCACGCTTCCGGTCATGCACACCGAAACGATGCCGTCACCCGAACTCGCCTGGCAGGAGGAGGCGCTGTGCGCGCAGACCGGGGGAGACTTCTTCTTCCCCGAACCCGGTAGCTCGGTCCGCGAGGCCAAACGGATCTGCGGCCTCTGCCCGATCCGCGCGGCGTGCCTCGAGTACGCCCTCTCCCACGACATGCGCTTCGGCGTCTGGGGCGGCATGTCCGAGAAGGAACGCCTGCGACTGCGCCGCGCGGGCCGGTAGGCCCGCGGGTCCGCCGCCGTCAGCCGCGTTCCGCGCGGGCCGCCATCCGGGCCTTGCGGGCCGCCAGCTTCTCGTCGAACTTCGCGGCCTCCGTGTCCAGACCGCCCATGAACAGGCCGAGCTCCTCCTGGGCCTTGAGGCCCTCGGGGCCCAGCCCGTCGATCTCCATGATCTTCAGGAAGCGCAGCACCGGCTGGAGCACGTCGTCGTGGTGGATGCGCAGGTTGTAGACCTCGCCGATCGCCATCTGCGCCGCGGCCCGCTCGAAGCCGGGAATGCCGTGGCCGGGCATCCGGAAGTTCACCACGACGTCACGGACCGCCTGCATGGTCAGGTCGGGCGCGATCTCGAAGGCCGCCTTGAGCAGGTTGCGGTAGAACACCATGTGCAGGTTCTCGTCGGTCGCGATGCGCGCCAGCATGCGGTCGCAGACCGGGTCACCGGACTGGTGGCCGGTGTTGCGGTGCGAGACGCGGGTGGCCAGCTCCTGGAACGCGACGTAGGCGACCGAGTGGAGCATCGAGTGCCGGTTGTCCGACTCGAAGCCCTCGCTCATGTGGGCCATGCGGAACTGCTCCAGCTTGTCCGGGTCCACCGCCCGCGAGGCGAGCAGGTAGTCCCGCATCACGATGCCGTGCCGGCCCTCCTCGGCCGTCCAGCGGTGCACCCAGGTGCCCCAGGCGCCGTCCCGGCCGAACAGCGTGGCGATCTCGTGGTGGTAGCTGGGGAGGTTGTCCTCGGTCAGCAGGTTCACCACCAGGGCGATCCGGCCGACCTCGGTGACCTTCGACTGCTCCTTGTCCCAGGCCTCGCCGTCCTCGAAGAAGCCGGGGAAGTTGCGGCCGTCGCTCCACGGCACGTACTCGTGCGGCATCCAGTCCTTGGCGACCTTCAGGTGCCGGTCGAGCTCCTTCTCGACCACTTCCTCCAGCGCGTACAACAGCCGGGCGTCGGTCCAGACCGAGGGGCTGCCGAGGTGGGGAGAAGCGAGCGACACGGGTGACTCCAGGGGACGGTGACATGGGGATGTCCCGGCGAGCGGGCCGGGAACCTACGGAATCGTAGGCTACGAACCCGTAGGTTACGTAGCCGTAGGTTAAGGGTGTCATAAAGACCCCTGATCAGCGGGGTCCCCGGAGCGCCGTCCCGGTGCGGGACCGTGGGCCGTTACGCCGTACGGGTGTGGGACGGTCAGGCGTACAACTCCCGCAGGCGCACCGAGAGGCAGGTCACGCAGCCCTCGAGCTTCTCGAACTCGCCGATGTCCACCGGGACCGGCTCGTGGCCGAGGTCCGCGAACAGCTCCGCGGTCCTCGGCGCGCTCGCCGCCATCAGCAGCCTGTCCTCGCCGAGCAGCACCACGTGCGCTCCGGTCGGCTCCGGCATCGGGAGGAAGCGGGGGAACAGCGACGGCGCGTCCACGTGCGGGACGTACCCGACGACCGTCCCGTCCGGCAGCGCCGTGACCGCCGTCTTCAGATGCAGCACCTTGGTGACCGGCACGGTCACCACCCGTGCCCCCAACGGCTCGAAGGCGGCCCGCACCTGCCGCACCCCGGCCGCGTCGGTGCGCCCGCCGCGTCCCACGTACACGGTGTCGCCGACCTTCAGCACATCACCGCCGTCCAGCGTGCCCGGCTCCCAGACCCAGTTCACCGAGCAGCCGAGCGACGCCACGGCCTCCTCGACGCCGGGGGTCTCCGCGCGCCGGGACTCCGCACCGGAGCGGGCGATCAGCGCCACGTTCCGGAACATGACGACCGTGTCCTCCACGAACACCGAGCCCGGGCAGTCGTCGGCCGGATCCACCTCGACGGTCTCCCAGCCGTGGGCCCGCAGCGCCTCCGCGTACGCCTCCCACTGCTCCACCGCGCGGCCGACGTCGACGCCTTCCCGCTCGACGTGCGCCACCAGCCCCTCGGCCAGACAGGGGGAGGGACGGCGGACGAGGGCCTTCCTGCTGGGCACGGGTGCGCCTTTCGGACGGGACGGGACGGGACGGGCATGGCTCGGCCGGACTGCGGGAGCCCGTGGACGGCCGGCCTGCCACGGACGCCGGCGCAACCATCATGCGGGGCGGATCCGGACAGGACCACCCCCGGCCGCGAGAGGGCGTACCACCGGTGGCGGCCTCAGCGCCCGGCCCGCCGCAGATGCTCCGCCGTGAAGGACCCGTCGGCGTGGAGCAACTCGGCCGGCGTGCCCTCGAACACCACCCGGCCGCCGTCCCTCCCGCCGTCCGGACCGAGATCGATCACCCAGTCCGCACGGGCGACGACGTCGAGGTTGTGCTCGACCACGATCACGCTGTTGCCCGCGTCCACCAGGCGGTCCAGCAGGGCGACGAGCCCGTCCACGTCCGCCATGTGCAGCCCGGTCGTCGGTTCGTCGAGCACGTACACCACGCCCTTGCGGTGCAACCGGGTGGCCAGCTTGATCCGCTGCCGTTCACCTCCCGAGAGGGTGGACAGCGGCTGCCCCAGCGTGAGGTAGGTGAGGCCCACGTCCCGCAGGGCGCGCAGCCGGCGCCGCACGCCCGTGTCCTGGAAGAAGCCCAGCGCCTCCTCGGCGGTCATCCCGAGCACGTCGGCGACGGAGCGGCCGCCGACGGTCAGCCGCAGCACCTCGTCCTTGAACCGCCGCCCCTCGCAGGCGGGGCAGGTCGTGGTCACCGGGTCCATGAAGGCCAGGTCGGTGTACATGATCCCGCGACCCTCGCAAGTGCCGCAGGCGCCGCCGGAGTTGAAGCTGAACATCCCCGGCTCCGCCCCCGTCTCCCGCGCGAAGACCTTCCGTACCGTGTCCATGATCCCGAGGTACGTCGCCGGGGTGGACCGCGCCGAGATGCCGATCGAGGACTGGTCGACCACCACGGTGTCCCGGTGCACGGCGGCGAACTCGGCGACCAGTGTGCTCTTGCCCGAACCGGCCACCCCGGTCACGGCGGTGAGCACCCCGGTCGGGAACCGCACGGTGACCTCCCGCAGATTGTGCCGGTCGGCCCCCTTCACCCACAGTCCGCCCGTCGCCTCCCGCACCGCGTCCTTGACCGTCGTGCGCCGTCCGAGACACCGCCCCGTCAGGGTGCCCGAGGCGGCCAGCTCCCGCGGGGTCCCCTCGAACACCACCCGGCCGCCCCCGGCGCCCGCGCCCGGGCCCATGTCGACCACGTGGTCGGCCAGCGCGATGACGTCCGGGTCGTGCTCGACCACCAGCACGGTGTTGCCCTTGTCGCGCAGCCGCAGCAGCAGTTCGCCGAGGCGGTGCACGTCCCGCGGATGCAGTCCGACGCTGGGCTCGTCGAAGATGTACGTCATCCCGGTCAGGCTCGATCCGAGGTGCCGTACGGTCTTCAGCCGCTGCCCCTCGCCGCCGGAGAGCGTGCTCGTCTCCCGGTCCAGGCTCAGATAGCCGAGCCCGATCGTCTCGATCCTTTCCAGCGCGGCGACGGCGGCCCCGGCGACCGCGCCGGCCACCGGATCGTCGATCTCCCGCAGTGCGGCGATGAGGTCGGTGACCTGCAGGGCCGCGCAGTCGGCGATGGACCGGCCCCCGATCCGCGACGCCAGCGCCGCCTCGTTCAGGCGCGCGCCCCGGCAGGCGGGACAGACGCCCTCGGCCAGGAACTCCCGCACCATGTCACGGGTCCGCTGGCTCATCCCCGCCAGGTCCCGCTTCAGGTACAGGCGTTCGAAGCGGTCGGCGAGCCCCTCGTACTCGGTGGTCCAGGTGCCGCCCGAGCCGTTCACGGTGACCTTGCTGCCGGGGCGCCCCCGCATCAGGAACTCCCTCTCGGCCGCGGTGAACTCACGCACCGGTTTGTGCGGGTCCAGCTCGTCGCTGTTGGTGTACGTCTGACCCTGCCAGGTCCCCGCGGCGAACGGCGGGAAGCGGACCGCCCCCTCGGCGAGGGAGCGGTCCGCGTCGAGGACGCGGTCCCAGTCCGGCCGCACGGTCCGGCCCAGGCCGTCGCACGCGCGGCACATGCCCGACGGGTCGTTGAACGAGTACGCCGTCGCCGGTCCGGCGCTCGGCGTGCCGTGCCGTGAGAACAGCACCCGCAGCACCGAGTACACGTCCGTCATCGTGCCGACCGTCGACCGGGAGTGGCCGCCGACGGGCCGCTGGTCGACGACGATCGCGGGCGTCAGGTCCTCCAGGGCCTCCGCGTGCGGACGCTCGTACTTCGGCAGCCGGTTGCGCACGAACCAGGTGAACGTCTCGTTGAGCTGGCGCTGCGACTCGACCGCGATCGTGTCGAAGACGACCGACGACTTCCCCGATCCCGAAACGCCGGTGAACACGGTCAGCCGGCCCTTCGGGATGCGCAGCGACACGTCCTTGAGGTTGTTCTCCCCGGCTCCGGTGATGGTGATGAACTCGCTGGACTGGGTCATACCGCCGACGCTAGGCGAGATACCTGACAGCTTCCGTCGTGATTTCCTTCAGCTCCCCCTCCTCCATCAGCAGCCACCGGGTGATGCCGATGGACTCCAGGAACGGCAGGTCGTGACTGGCGACGACCAGGGCCCCCTCGTACGACTCCAGCGCCGTGGTCAGCTGCCGGACGCTCGCCATGTCGAGGTTGTTGGTCGGCTCGTCCAGCATCAGCAGCTGCGGCGCGGGCTCCGCCAGCATCAGCGCGGCCAGCGCCGCCCGGAACCGCTCGCCGCCGGAGAGCGTTTCCGCCCTCTGGTCGGCGCGGGCGCCCCGGAACAGGAAGCGGGCGAGCCGGGCCCGGACCCGGTTGTTGGTGGCGCCCGGGGCGAACCGGGCCACGTTCTCGGCGACGGTCAGCTCCGGGTCGAGGACGTCGAGCCGCTGCGGCAGGAACCGCAGCGGCACATGGGCCCTCGCCTCCCCGGAGACCGGCTCCAGCTCCCCGGCGATCGTGCGCAGCAGCGTCGTCTTGCCCGCGCCGTTGCGCCCGATCAGCGCGACCCGCTCGGGGCCGCGCAGATCGAGGCCGCCGTCCACCCGGGCGCCGTGCGCCAGCCGCAGGTCCATGAGGGTGAGGACGTCACGGCCCGGCGGCACGGCCGTGTACGGCAGGTCGACGCGGATCTCGTCGTCGTCCCGCACGGCCTCCACCGCCTCGTCGAGCCGCTCCCTGGCCTCGGCGAGCTTCTCCTCGTGCATGATGCGGTGCTTGCCCGCGGACTCCTGCGCCGCGCGCTTGCGCGCCCCCATGACGATCTTCGGCTCGCGCTTCTGGTCCCACATCTTCTGGCCGTACCGCTTGCGGCGGGCCAACTTGACCTGGGCGTCGACCAGTTCGCGCTTCTGCTTGCGGAAGTCCGCCTCGGCGACGCGCGCCATCCGCTCGGCGGCCTCCTGTTCCACGGCCAGGGCCTCCTGGTACGCCGAGTGGTTGCCGCCGTACCAGGTGACCTCCCCGGAGCGGAGATCGGCGATCTGGTCCACCAGTTCCAGCAGTTCACGGTCGTGGCTGACCACGACCATGACGCCCGGCCAGCTCGCGACGGCCGCGTACAGCCGCCTGCGGGCGTACAGGTCGAGGTTGTTGGTGGGCTCGTCGAGCAGCAGGACGTCCGGGCGCCGCAGCAGCAGCGCCGCGAGCCGCAACAGCACCGACTCGCCGCCGGACACCTCGCCGACGGTGCGGTCGAGGCCGATGTGCCCGAGGTCGAGCTCGCCGAGCGTGGCCAGGGCGCGCTCCTCGACGTCCCAGTCGTCGCCCACGGTCTCGAAGTGCTCCTCGGCCGCGTCGCCCGCCTCGATGGCGTGCAGCGCGGCCCGGCGGTCGGCGACGCCGAGGGCCTCGTCGACCCGCAGCGCGGTGTCGAGCGTCACGTTCTGCGGCAGGTACCCCACCTCGCCGGTGACCCGGACGGTGCCGTCGGCCGGCCGGAGCTCACCGGCGATCAGCTTCAACAGGGTGGATTTCCCGGACCCGTTGACGCCGACGAGACCGGTGCGGCCGGGGCCGAAGGCGACGTCGAGGCCCTCGAGGACGGCGGTGCCGTCGGGCCAGGTGAAGGTGAGGGACGTACAGGTGATCGATGGTGTCATGCGGGCCTCCGCGGTTGCTCGGGACGATCAGGGGCACACGCGTATCGAGACACCGCGGGACGAGGACCGGCGGCCGGGAGGGAAGACCTGGGCATGAGGAAAGCCCTGTTCCGCAAGGACCGCGAGGACGGCTCGAACGCCGAGGTCGCACACGGCGTACACACCGGAGCGGTGTGACGCGGTGTCTCGGAACCTCAGACGAGCAACGTCCTTCTCCATTCGACGGCAACAGGACCGCTGTACACCGTAGGAGTGCCCGGAACGGCTGTCAACGGCTTTTCGGAGCACGACGTCACCGCCCCCGAGGAGGCCCCGTGCCCAACGGCCCGCTCTCGCTGCCGGCCCGTCTGTCCCTGCTGGCCTGGGACGCCGACCCGTCCCGGCAGGCCCCCGCGGTGCGGGCCGGGGCCCTCGCCGAACTGGCCAGGCGGGGCCTGCTGATCGACGACGACGGCATCACCACACCCCGTGACCTCGACTCCCGGACCGGTGACCCGGTGCTGGACGGTCTTCTGGAGCTGGTCAGTGAGTCCTGCCCGCACCGCTGGCGCGTCTGGGTGACGTTGCGCGCGCGGTACACCCTGGACGCGGTCCGGGAGCAACTGGTGGCCGAGGGAGTGCTGCGCGCCGAGAAGCACCGGGTCCTCGGGGTCTTCCCGTCGGTGGAGCACGTCCTGGCCGACACCGCCCGCGCGGACGCCCTGCGCCGGGAGGCCCGCCGCATCCTGGCCGGATCCGCACCGGTGGAGGACCTCCCCGAGCCGACCGCGACCGTACTCGCCCTCGCCGCCGCCGCGGGCCTGCCGCCGGCCCCGGGCGGCTGCGTGCACGACGGGCG
>NZ_JBEORT010000108.1:0-25040 GCF_040302425.1 Streptomyces sp. NPDC126497 | reverse complement strand
CAACGCGGAGCGTTGGCAACTGACGACAACGCGGCAGATGCGCGTGCCAAGCCCCGCGACGCCGACATGATCCAAACGAGAGGCCCTAGGGCCCGACAGGAGACGTCCGCCCCGGCGGGCGCCGCGACGCCCGCCGAGCCGCCACGCGCAGGGCCTCGGCGCCGGGGGCGGCGGCCTCGGGGACGGACATCCCGGTGGCCACGCCGCCACGGGGACACGGGGGCGGTCCGTCCCCGGCCTCCTGGCGGGTGCTCCGGCGGGTCGCCGTGGGCCCGGAGGCGGGGACGAGGCACGCCGTCCTCGTCGCGTGTGGTTCGCCGTGCTTCGGGCACCCGGCCCGACAACAGGGGCGAAGGAGGAGGAAACGTGCATCTGTCATTCCTGCAACCGCTCTTCGACCGCCCGGGCCCGTGGGCCACCGTGTACTTCGATCCCACCCAGAACGACGAGTCGGGTGCCAAGCGGCGTGAGTTGTCCGTACGTGAGGCGTGCCGAACGCTCGAGGAGGAGGGGGCCGACGCGGCGACCGTCGAAGCGATGCGTGACGCCCTCCTGCGGATCGGGCCCGCGGAGGATCCGGCGGGCCGAGTGGTCTTCGCGGCGGGAGGCGAGGTGGTGCTCAGCCACCGGCTCTCCCGCCCGCCGCAACGGCAGATCGTCTCCTGGGCTCCACTGCCCCGGCTGACGCCGCTGCTGGAACTGGCGGGCCAGGACCCGGTCTGCCTCGTGGCGTACATCGACCGGACGGGCGCCGACTTCGAGCTGCGCGGGGCGGTCGGACCGCGGTCCGCGGGGCGGGTGGAGGGGGAGCAGCACCCCGTGCACCGCACGACGTCGTCGGACTGGTCCGAGCGGCACTTCCAGCTCAAGGTCGAGAACACCTGGGAGCACAACGCCGGTGAGATCGCCGAAGCGCTGAGCGCGGCCTACGAGGAATCCGGCGCCGACCTGGTCGTCCTGGCCGGTGACCCCCGCGAGCGGCCGGCCGTGCACGAGAGGCTCCCCGAGGGGGTCCGCCGGGTCACCACGGAGACCGAGCACGGCGGCCGCGCCGCGGGCTCCGCCTCTCCCGCGCTGGAGGAGGCCATCGAGCAGGCCCGGCGGTGGTACACGCGTCACCGTGCCGAGGAGGTGCTCGACCGCTTCCGCGCCGGCCGCGTGGGAACCGGCCGGCCCACGGAGGCGGTGGAGGGCGTTCCGGCGTTGGTGGAAGCGGCCCGGGAACACCGCATCGACACGCTGCTCGTCCGGCCCGACGGACCGGAGCTGGGCCGTGAGACGTGGGTGGGCGCCCGGCCCGACCAGGTCGCGGCGCGCCGGACCGAGGTCCAGACGCTGGGGGAGGGCGATCCGACGGCGGTACGCGCGGACGACGCGTTGCTGCGCGCGGCCGCCGTCACCGCCGCCGACGTACTGGTCGTCCCCCCGGCGGACGAGGACGGAGCGGACACCTCGGACATTCCGACAGGCGGCCTGGGCGCCCTCCTGCGCTGGACCTACGAGACCACGCCGGCGTAACGCGGCGCGGGCGCCCGGACCGGGCACGGTCACGACGGGCGGGGGCGCCCCGGACGGCACCGGACACGGGCCGTCCGGGGCGCCCCTCGTCCGCGCGCCGCTCCACGGCCGCGCCCGTCCGCGCAGCGCACCGGAGACGGACCGCGCGCCGCTTCCCGTCCGGGGAGTACCGAACGGACCAGAATACCCCCGGGGGTATGGATGAGGGGCACCGCCACCTGCTCGCCGCGCAGCACCAGGCCCTCGTCCACCGTCACGGTGTCGTCGCCTCCGGCCCCCACCGCGACCTGGACACCCAGGGGGTGTTCCCCGGCTCGGGGGTGTCCTGCATGACCCGCCGGGCCCCGGACGTCCCTGTCCGCGACCTGACTCCTCCCCGGGCCGGGGCGGGAGACGTCAGCGTCCGGCCGGCGTCCCGGTCACGGCACGCCGCCCCGGGGCCGCGTCCGCCCGGCGCCGCCGCACCAGGGCACGTCCGGTGGCCGCGTACCAGGAGGCGGCCAGGACGACGGCGAGCGCGGCCTCGACCAGATCGCCGCCGTAGTACATGACCCGGGCACCGGTGTGCAGGTCGGCGGCGGCGAAGGCGGTGCCGGGCGGCGCCGTCGCGTACAGGGACTTGGCCAGCGCGGCGTGCGCGGCCCCGGCGGCCAGCAGGGCGCCCCCGCGCACCGCCGGGCTCCAGCGGCGGCGCACCGGGTCGAGCCCGCAGACGGCGAAGGTGAACAGCAGCCCGGCGGCCAGGACGTGCCCGTGGACCACCGCGTGCAGCCACGGCTCGTGCGGCAGGCCGGCGAACAGCCCGGTGCGGTACAGCAGCCACAGCCCCCCGACATCGAGCAGGGCCGCCAGCGGAGGGAAGAGCAGCACACCCACGGCACGGGAGTGGGCGAGCGCCGGCAGCACCCGGCGCGCGGGGCCGGGTGCCAGGGCGCGCAGGGCCAGGGTGAGGGGGCGGGCGAGGACGAGCAGCAGCGGGGCCGCCATGCCGACGACCAGGTGCTGGACCATGTGGGCGGTGAACGGGCCGCCGGGCAGCGGGCCCACCGCAGCCCAGGCCAGGCCGGCGCCGCCGGCGGTGAACGACGCGTCCCTCCACCGGGGCCAGGCGTCCCCCCGGCGCCGCAGGCGGACCGCGGCCGACACGTAGACGGCGGCCGCCGCCAGCGCGGCGGCCGCGGTGACCGCTTCGACCGGGCCGGAACCCGTGACCGTGCCCGGGTGGAGGTGCGCGAGGCTCACGACGCCGCCCCCGCCCGGCCGCGCCGGGCCGCGCGCACGGCCAGCGCCGCGCCGATCAGCAGCAGCACCAGACCGGCGAGGTTCCACGCCCAGTCGTAAGGGGTGACGTCCACGCCGTAGCGGATCTGGTGCAGGCGCAGCAGCTTGTGATCCACGATCCCGTCGAACAGCTGGAAGATCCCCAGGCCCAGGAAGAACCCGGCCCGGCCGTGGGCCGGGGCCAGGACGCGGCGGCGGCGCAGATCGGCGTAGAGGAAGAACCCGGCGACCAGGGCCAGCAGTTCGGCGGTGTGCAGCAGCCCGTCCGACAGCAGTCCCACGCCGGTGGTGGAGCGGTCGTAGAAGTGGTGCCAGCCCAGGACCTGGTGGAAGACGATCTCGTCGACCGCGGCCATCACCGCGGCTCCGATCACCCCGCACACCAGCATCGACCTGCGCGTCTCCGGCTCCGCCCCGGGAGTCGTGCGCGCAGGGGCCGCCGCGTCGCTCATGGAACCGCCTTCCTCTCGGTCCGGGACCGGTCCGCCGTCCCGGTGCGCCCGGCCCTGCGCACGGGCCGCGTCCACCGGCCACCGCGTCCGGCCGGGGCCCGCCCCGGCCGATGGGTCGGGACTCTGTCGCCGGGTACCTGCACCGGCATGATGAAACGCGCGTTGTGGCAGGGACTGATCGCCGGCACCGCCGGGGGCGTCGTGATGACCGTCGGCGAGAAACTCGAACAGGCCGTCACGGGACGGCCCGACTCCCATGTACCCGCACGGGTCCTCCAGCGCCTGACCGGCCTGCCCGAACGCCCCGGGAAGCAGCCCCTGGCGGTGAACCGGGCCATGCACTTCGGCCAGGCCGCCCTCCTCGGCGTGCTGCGCTCGGTCATGGCCCAGGCCGGACTGCGCGGACCGGTCGCCTCGGCGAAGTTCGCCGTCGTGCGCCTCACCAACGACCAGATCCTCGAGAACGCCACCGGCGTCGGCGCCCCGCCGGCCACCTGGCCCCGCGGGGAACTCGTCGTCGACGTGCTGCACAAGGCCGTCTACGCCTTCACCACCGGTGCCGTCGCCGACGCGCTGGCCGCCCGGGGCGGTCCCGGGCCCGGCCGGCGCCACGCCGCCCTCCGCCCCGGCCGCCGGTCCGGTGTCGGCCCCCTGCCCCGCAGCGCGGCCCACGGCAGGTGACCCGGCGCCGAACGCCGCGCGGTGGCGGCCCCGCGCGCGGTCGCGACGAGGGCGCGTACGGCCACCCCCCGGACGGCGGCGGCAGCCCGCCGGTCCGCGGGGGCGGTGGGGACGGCGCGACGACGGGACGGTCCCCGCGGGGCGCCGGGAATCCTCTCCCGCGGCCGGGGCGTGGCGGTCCGTCCGCGGGTTACCCGGCCGGCATGACCGACACACGACCTCTCGCGCTGATCACCGGTGCTTCCGCCGGAATCGGATACGAACTGGCCCGGCAGTTCGCCGAGCACGGCTACGACCTCGTGGTCAACGCCGAGGACGAACGGCTGGAGTCCGCCGCCCGCAGCCTGCGGGAGACGGGTGTGCGGGTACGCCCCGTGCGCGCCGATCTGCGGACCCGTGAGGGAGTGGAACGGCTGCTCGCCGCGGTCGAGGGACTCACGGTCGACGTCGCCGCCCTCAACGCGGGAGTCGGCCGGGGCGGCGCCTTCGTGGACACCGACCCCGCCGACGACCAGGCCGTCATCGACCTGAACGTCACCGCGACCGTGCGGCTGGCCAAGCCGCTGCTGCGCGCCATGGTGGCGCGCGGTGCGGGCAGGATCGCCTTCACCTCGTCCGTCGCCTCGATGATGCCCGGCCCCTTCCAGCCCGTCTACAACGCCTCGAAGTCGTTCGTGCAGTCCTTCGCCGAGGCGCTGGCCGAGGAGGTCCGGGACACCGGCGTGACGATCACGTCGTTCATGCCGGGCGCGACGGAGACGGACTTCTTCCGAAGGGCGGGGATGGCGGACGACACCCGGATGGGCACCTCGAAGAAGGACGATCCCGCACAGGTCGCCGAGCAGGCGTTCACGGCGATCGTGAAGGGCGAGAAGAAGTCCGTCACCGGGTCCCTGAAGGCCAAGGCGATGGGCGCGGCGGGGAAGGTGCTGCCGGACGGCGTCAAGGCGGCGGCACACCGGAAACTGGCGGAACCGGGAACCGGCAAGGACGCCGGGCCCGGGAACGGAGCGTGACCGGGACGGCGTATCGCCGGCGGTACGCGCGTGCAGCCGACGGCGGGCGTCACCCAGGGGCCGCACCACCTCCCCGGCGGCTCCGCACCGGCCGGGAGCGGACGGCGGAGCGACTCGCGCCGGGCGTCGAGCGGCTCCTCCGGAGCGGGGTTCCCGCGGAGGACGAGGGGGTGACCGGGAGGCGCCGGTGAAGGGGGAGTCCGGCCCACGGGGCGCGAGGGCGACCCACGCCCTCCCGGACGGGAGTCCGCTCCTCGCCCCGCACCCGGCCCGCGGCCCGCTCGAACCGGGGTGGGAAGACGCTCCGCGCGGGGGCCCGGACCGCGGCGGGGGTCAGCGCCGCGCCCCGCCGCCTCCCTCACGGGTGACCACCGCGTGGACCGCCTCGGTCACCTCGGCGACGGTGCGGCCGCGGCAGTCGACACGGTGCACGGACACCTCGGGCCGGGCCCGCGACAGCCAGGCCAGAGCGATGTCGTAGTGCTGCCGTGCCAGCGACAGCAGGTCCGCCCTCTCGTGCAGCTCGTCCCTCCTCTCCCGGTTCCTGGTCCGTGCCAGGGCGTCCTCGACGGGCAGGTCGAGCAGCACCACGGTGTCCGGCAGCGTCACGCCGAACGAACGGCTCACATAGGCGAGTACGTCCTGCGGCGGCCTCGTCGCCTGGTACAGGAAGTCGGTGCCCAGCGGCCACGGGTCGGCGCCGGCCGTCCGGGCGACGAGCCAGTCGCGTACGGCGCGGGCGTCGCGGGGTTCCTGTCCGCGCCACCACGCTTCGACGTCCCCGCCGGGCGCGCCCTCCCGTTCGGCGCGGGCGAACATCGGCAGATACGCCAGCGGATCGATCAGCGGATGCCGGTCGGAGACCAGGGGCCGGCCGCTCCGCGACGCCTGCCGCTCCGTCGGGCCGTACAGACAGAGCTGCAGGTACAGCACGGCCAGCTTCAGCTGTACCCGGCCCAGGGCGTCCGCCGCGGCCGACGCCCCGGCCAGTGCCCTGGACAGCGCGGCGTACGGACTGTGCGGGTCGTCATGGGCCCGGATGGCGTGCACGACCGTGACGTCACCCCGCTCACGCATCCGGCGCAGCACCGTGGTCTTGCCCGTGCCGTCGATCCCCACGACAGCGGCCCGCATCTCAGTCCTTCCCCCGGGCCTCTTCGAGCTGCCACAGCCGGAACGAGGTCTGCGTCAGGCGCGGCAGGAAGCCGAACTCGCGCTGGCCGTGCCCGGCGAGGTACAGCGCCAGCCGGGTCGTCATGAACGTGCGCAGCGCCAGCCGGTAGCCACGGCGCCAGTCGCACCCGGCCACCAGCGCGGCCGCCTCCGGCGACACCGCGGCCACGGCTTCCGCGTGCACCGCGAGGGCGTGCCCGACGTCGTCCTCCGTGGCGTCGGGGCCGAGGGTGGACGCGAGCAACTCCACGACGTCGCGCTGCGGCACGTCGACCGTGGCGAGTTCCCAGTCGTACACGGCGACACGCTCTCCCCGCACCGCGATGTTGCGCGGGTTGAGGTCGTTGTGCACCAGCGTCCGGGGCAGGGCGTGCGCGGCGGGCGCCCACCGCCCGGCGTCCTCCACCAGCCCGGTCAGCACGTCCGCCCGGGCGGGGTCCAGCAGATCCGGCTGCTCCTGCGCGGCGTGCCGGACCAGCGCACCCCACAGCTCGTGCGCCTTGGCCAGGTCCGCCGGCTCCGGCACCCGCTGCAGCCAGCCCTCGGCGAGCAGTTCCCCGTCCCGGCCGAGCCAGTGGCCGTGGACCCGCCCGACGCCGCGCAGCACGCCGTCGATCCGGTCACGCGTCCACGGCCCGCCGTCGTGGGACAACCGCTCCATGAGGACGACGTACGCCTCGCGCTCGTCGTCCTCCAGGATCCCGTAGCAGCGGGGGAGGAGCTCCGTCAGCGCGCTCTCCGTGCGCCGGTACACCGCCAGTTCACGGCGGTGCGCGTCGCCGAACCCGGTGACCGCGCCCCAGCGCTCCCACGCCCCGGCCGGCTCCGGGCCGCACAGGGACAGCACCATCGCGATCCCGGCGACGATCTCCTCGCCCCGGGGCTTGACCTTGGCGACGAGGTCGGCCGCGGCGGGGGACCCGTCGCCGGAGGTCCACTCGACCCGCAGCGGGTGCAGCCCGCTCAGTCTGCGCCGTTCGGCGAGCGCTCCGAGTTCGCCGGCGATCCCGTCCCCGCGCAGGGACGGCGACGGCTCCACCCGGGTGACGTGCAGGCCGGGGTCGTCCAGTCCGCGGGTCAGCATCGGCTGCAGCAGGGCCGCGTCGAGATCACCTTCCTGCAGCCAGTCCACCCGCCGGGCCCGCCCCAGCCGCTGGTGCGCCTGGGCGAACTGACCGCTGACCAGCGCCGCCATGGTCGACAGGTCCAGGGCCAGCGCGAACCCGGCGACGATCTCGGCGAACCGGCGGCCGCCGCCCTCACCCGCGCAGCCGAGCAGGGCGAGCAGTTCGCGCTGGTGCGGCAGCCCGGTGCCCCCGCCGACCGTTCCCACGACCAGGTTGGGCAGCAGGATCGTGGCGACCAGGTCGTCACCGTCCTGTTCCATCGAGAAGATCGACACCCCCGACTCGTGGACACAGGCCACGTCCTGGCCCGTGGCGACGAACAGGGCCGCGACGATGTTCGCCGCGTTGACGCCGTGCCCCGGCATGCCGATCTGCTGGGCTCCGAGAACCGTGGAGACGTGGTTCTTGACCATGGCCTCGGGCGTGGTCTTGAGCACCGAGGCCAGCGTGTCGCGGCTCAGGCGGCACTCGGCGGTCACCCGGGTGCCGCGGCCGGCCAGCATGGAGCCGAAGGTCGCTTTCTTGTCACCGCTGAGATTGCCCTCCAGCAGCAGGTTCCTGGGCCTCAGTTCCTCCTCGGCGGCGAGCGCGTCGGTCAGCCAGCGACAGATCTGCCAGGTCGCCGCCGTCGTCATGTTCTGCCCGGCCGCGTCGGCGGTCTCGAAGACGAACCGCACATGCAGGTACCGGCCGATCTGGTACGGCTCGACGTCCACCAGACGGGTGTGCCGGGACACCAGCCCCACCTGGGCCTCCAGCGCGGCCCGCCGCTCCCGCAACCACTCGGTGAGGCGGTGGGCCGCGGCGATGTCGGCGCACTCGAGAACGGGCGCCCGCGTCATCCGCTGCGACAGCACCCTCGTCGACACCCCGCCGGACGCGGTCACGGCCCGGGCGCCCCGGGACGCCGACGCGACCAGGGCGCCCTCGGTGGTCGCCAGCGGGGCCACCACCTCCCCGCGCGCGGAGTCCCCGACGAACAGCAGCGGCCCCGCCAGACCCACCGGCACCTCGACCGAACCGATGAAGTTCTCCACGTTGCCGACCAGGTTGTACGCGTCCAGGCCGGTCCGCTCCAGCGACGTGAGCGCGGCGCCGCTGTGCCCGCGCAGCCACTCCAGCCGCTGTCTGCGGGCGTCCTCGGTGTACTGCCCCCGTCCGGGGACCGCGTCGGCCGCCCCCTGCCCCGCCGCCCGCTCCCGCGTCACGCCGCCACCTCCCGCGCGGTGGCGACGATCCTCGCCCACCCCTCCTCGTCGGGCAGGAAGACACGGTCCTTGATGCGGGGCGGGCGCTGCCCGGAGCGCGCCGCGCGCTCCCACTCCCGCAGGAACGCGTCCGGGTGGACGGTGATCACCTCGACCGGTCCGATCGCCCCTGACCCGCGGCCGGCGGCGTAGCCGGGACACTCCCGCGACAGCCGCCGGTCGAGCGCGGCGGCCAGTTCGGGCACCGGAGGCCCCGCGAAGGAGACGGCGACCTGGTGGCGCGGGCCGGTCCCCTCGTCCCCGCGGCACAGGCGGAACGTCGCGTTGCGCAGCTCCGCGCCGGTGTCGCCGCACGCGGCCCGCAGGGCGCGCAGCGCGACGGCCTCGGTCAGCCGCTCCCCGGCCGCGGACCGGACGACGTCCCGTCCGGCGTACTCGATGCGCGGGGTACGGCCCACCCGCCCGACCACCGTCACCACGTCCGTGACGGCGCACCGGTACAGCCCGCCGACGTGGCTGAGCACCACGTGGTAGTCGTGCCCCTCCTCCACCTCGGTGGCCGACAGCGTCTCGCTGTCGGCGGTGACCGGCCGATCGGCGGGTACGAACTCGTAGACGCAGCCCGGCAGGTACAGCGGGGCCCCGTGGGGGTGCCCGTCGACCGGCACGGCCGCCGGCCCTTCGCAGGACGCGATCGGCGCCGGGAACAGCCGCACACCCGGCCCGTACGTCTCCCGCACCCGGGGGAGGTACGACCGCGCGAGGCCGCTGTTCCACACGAACACGGCGGCCAGGCGCGGCCACAGGTGGTAGGGGTGGACCGTGCCGAACGTCTTCGCGTACTCCTCGATCCGCTCGGCGCGCTCCGGGTTCGGCGTCGAGTGCCGGTGACCGCCGAGGGTGCCGGCCCGGATGTCGTCCACCAGCCGCGGCCACGTCCGCCGCAGTTGGTACGGCAGCCCGGCCACCATCGCGGGATTGACGCCGATCACCACCCGGATGTCCTGCTCGGCGGCCAGGCGCAGCTTGTAGTAGCTGCGCTCCCAGGGGTCGTCGTCGGCCAGCGCCTCGGGGATACGGCTCCACGGGGCGTTGTTGCCGAGGCCCACGGCGGAGTCCTCACCGAACGCGCGGTAGTCGACCTGGCTGGCGCCGATGTGCGGCCGGCCCTGCGGAGTGCGGGTGATCGGCGAGGTCGGGTCCTGCCAGAGGTTCAGCACACCACCGGGCGCGGCCGTCGCCCGGGGCAGTGCCTGCAGCAGCGGCGCGAAACTCGCGTGGTAGAAGGGCAGGAACGTCTGTTGCATGTAGGTGCGGGTGATGGGGATGTGCTTCTCGCGGCCCGTGCTCCCGCTGGACGAGAAGTAGACGACCGGGTCGTCGGTGGTCAGCACCTTCGGTTCGCCGTCCATGGCGCGTTCGATCCACGGCATCGTCGCCTCGTGGGTACGGATGGGCACGGCCCGGCGCAGCTCGTCCAGGGTGCGGACCGAGGCCAGGCCGTGCTCACGCCCGAACGACGTGTCCGCGTTGCGCTCCAGCATGTCCCTGAGCAGGTCGTGCTGCACTTCCTCGGGGCGCTCCAGGCACTCCAGGAACCGGCGGTGCTCCGCGCGCACTCGTTCCGCCTGCACGTCAGTGGTCTCCTTCGCTGCGGTCCGACGTCAGCACGCCGAACAGGGCCGGTCGGTCGGGGTCGGAGCCGCTGCCGGCGATCCGGGTCTGGGCCGAACCGGCACGGGCGGGGTCGAGGGCGTCGTGGAACTCCGCGGGGTCGAGGAACCGCCGGTGGCCGACCCGCAGGGTGTCACCCGGGCCGACCAGTCCGCGCAGCACGGCCTCCGCGATCAGGTGGTGCACGTGGACGAGGTAGGCGCCGGTGCTGACGCCGCCGACCGCGACCGACACCTGTGCGGTGTGCCCGGAGGGCGGTCCCGGCACGGTCACGGTCAGGGGCCCGGCCGGCACCTCGACCGGCCGGGGGCCCTGGAAGGAGCGCAGCAGCCGGGACAGCGGCAGCATCGCCCCGCGCGTGGCCGGGCCGTACCACGCGAGGTTCCCGTCCGCAGTGACGAGCCGGTGCGGGTGCCGGACCGCCACGCCCGCCGGCCGGCCCGCCAGGAACACCGTCCTGGTGAAGGTCCGGTACCAGCCTTCCCGCAGTCCGGCCGGAATCCCCACGGCGAACTCCGCGGCGCCCCGGACGAACGCCGCGACGTCGAGGTCGGCCACGACCACGGCCACCCCCAGCCCCCTCGCAACCGGCCCGGCGCCCAGCCCCGCGCGGACCGCCGTCACCCGGGACAGCGCGGCGGCCCTCAGGACCGCCGCGTCCGCCGGCTCCCCGGCCGGTGACCCGCTCACGTGTAGATCCTCAGCAGCCGCGGGTCCGCCGGCCGCGGGCCGAGCAGTGACGTCGTCAGCCGGTAGGGGTCGACGAAACCGTTCGGGTTTTGGGACCGGGAGAGCGCCTCCGGCAGCGAGCACCCGTCGACGTCGGCCGGGGCGCGCGTGAGGAGCCGGGCGGCGCGTCCCACGCAGCGGCGCAGCACCGGCATCCGGAACGGCTGAGCGGAGCGGCGGGGCAGCACCCCCGCGAAGTACAGCCGCATCCCCAGCCGGTAGGCGGCCCGGTCGGCCGAGCCGGAGACCGCCGACAGGTCGGACAGGGTGGAGCCGCGCCAACCGCCGTACCGGCTGGAGCGCACCGTCCCGTCGACGGGCACCCTGCTGAACGCGAGCCGTACCGAGCGGCCGCCGAACGCGGACAGCACCCGGTCGAGCAGCAGGTAGTCGGCGGCCAGACCGTCGTCGAAGACCAGCAGGAACACCCGGTCCGGGCCGATCGCCGGGACCAGCTCGCGCAGGATGGGCAGCAGGTAGTTGGGGTGTCCGTCGCTTCCGACCAACTGCCGCAGCGGCAGGCCCCAGCGCGTGCCGTCCAGGTGGACGGGACCGCCGAACCGGCGGTGGTCGACCAACAGCCCCCGCTCCGCCAGCGCCTCGAGCGTCGTGTCCGCCGCCGCGGCCAGCGGACGGTCCTCCCCGAGGCCGGGACCGCCGACACCCAGCAGATCCAGCTCGGCGCGCCACGCGTCCAGCACGCGCCGGCCGGCCGGGTGGATCCACCCGGTCGCGTCGACCCGCTCCAGACAGGCGCCCACGGCACGGGGGTCGCTCCTCCCGCCCCCGGCGTGGAAGCGGACGTAACGCTCACCGATCGCAGCCGCCGACTCGCGGCTCCAGTCCGTGTCCGGCTCGCTCCGGTCCAGGTACTGCCAGAACGCCGTCGACTGGGTCGTGAGAGCCGCCATGCGGTCGTTCCACAGCAGCCGCGCGCGCCCGGCCAGCGCGCTCGCCTTGACCAGGATGTCCGTCCACAGCAGGCCTTTGACGTGCGTGGGAGTGAGCGGTTTGGTCGGCGTGATCGTCACCGGAGCCACCACGAGTTCGTCGAGGACCACGTGATCGACCCTTTCTGCATAAGGAATTCGACGGCAATTCACGGGGCTGCGACGGAGAGGCGCGCGAAGAACGAGGTAACCGTAATAATGGTCCAGGGGTGTCCAACTGCCGCTGGTGCGCGGTTGAACGGCCGGAGCTTTTCCGTCCGAATTGCAGGAGGTCGGTGACGGGAAATCGGCCATGCCCGACGCGGGTGGGTCCCCGCGCGGGAAAGATGACCGCCCCGGCGTTCAACTGCGGCGGGGAAGCGGTTGAACACAACACCGCGGAATCCGCTGGACATTGATCGACCGGCCCCACCGCACCTAACTTGAGGGCGCGTTCCTCCTGTGCTCGAGAGGCGGCCGGACCGTGGCAGCCGCCTCGCACCCCTGCCTGTTCAAAGCTCCAAAAGATGGGAAAACCCATGGCTGATCAGCAGCTGTTCCTGCGCTCGAAAGTGATCGTCGAACCGCTGATCGACAGATTCTTCGCGTGGCCGTACACCACGGCACCGGTGCAGTCGGCGATGAACCTCGCATTCCTCCAGGTACCGCTGCTCGAGTCCTACCTGCAGTCCCCCCAGGTTCACGTGGCGGCCAGCAACAACCCCGACCTCCGCGGCGGCTACTTCATCAACATCCCGGAGGAGCGCGCCGACGAGGTACGCGATCTGCTCGCCGCGATCAAGCGGGACCGCGCGCACATCCTGCGCTTCGCCGACGCGATCGTCGCCGGCCAGGAACTGCTGCGCGCCAACGCCACCGGCTTCGACCTCACCCCGCTGTACCCGAAGCTGCCGCCGGAGCTCGGCGGTCTCGTCGAGCTCGCCTACGACACCGACAACCAGGCGCAGCTGCGCTTCATGGAGCCGGTCGTCTACAAGAGCGACATCTACCAGGAGTCGCGGCAGTCGGTGCAGCTGTCCTTCGAGACCGGCATCGAGCGCCCCTTCGTCCTCAGCACCCCGCGCCTGACCTCCCCGGACGTCCTGGAGATCGACATCCCCTTCCGCCACGAGGGCCTGGCGGAGCTGTTCCGCAGCCGCGTGCGGCCCACCACGCTCGGCCACCTGCGCGAGGCCCTCGGCCTCGACGACGCCCAGGCCGGGCAGCTGTCGCACATGCTCAGCGAAGAGCCCGCCCTCGCCGAGGACCGCCACATCGAGTCGGGCGGCCGCATCCGCTACTTCGGCCACGCCTGCCTGGTGATGCAGACCCCGCAGGCGGCCATCGTCACGGACCCCTTCATCAGCGCCGACAGCACGGCCGGCGACCGCTACACCCTCGACGACCTGCCCGACTTCATCGACCTCGTGCTGATCACCCACGGGCACCAGGACCACATCGTGCTGGAGACCCTGCTGCAACTGCGCGGCCGCGTCGGCGCGATCGTCGTGCCCCGGTCCTCCCGCGGCAACCTGGCCGACCCGAACATGGCGCTGATGCTCAAGAGCCAGGGCTTCCCGGTGATCGAGGTCGACGACTTCGACGAGATCGAGTTCCCCGGCGGCAAGGTCACCGCCACCCCGTTCCTCGGAGAGCACTGCGACCTCGACATCCGCGCCAAGTCCACGTACTGGGTGCGGCTCGCCGACAAGAACGTCTTCGCCGGCGCCGACTCCTCCGGCATCGAGCCCTCCCTCTACCGCTACATCAAGCAGGAACTGGGCACCGCCGACTACGCCTTCCTCGGCATGGAGTGCGACGGCGCCCCCCTCACCTGGCTCTACCAGGCCCTGCTCACCATCCCGATCACCAAGAAGATGAGCAACTCCCGGAAACTGTCCGGCTCCAACGCCGAGCAGGCCGCCGCGATCATGACCGAACTGGGCGCCAAGGAGGCGTACGTCTACGCCATGGGCGAGGAGCCGTGGCTCGGCCACGTCATGGCGACGACGTACACCCCCGACACGTACCAGATCAAGCAGATCGAGGAGTTCATGACCTGGTGCGCGGACCGCGGCATCAAGGCCGGCCACCTCTACGGCCAGCAGGAATGGCGCTGGTAGACATGGCACCCGCCACCCTGCGGAGAGCCGAACTGCACGCCAGCGTCGGCGACCCGGTCCTCGACACGATGAACTTCCTGAACGAGATCACCCACCGCTACCCCCGGGCGGTCTCGTTCGCACCGGGCCGCCCGTACGACGGCTTCTTCGACGTCGAGGAGATCTTCCGGCACATCCGCCGCTACCTCGACCACCTGGTGGAACGCGGCGCCTCACCGGGGGAGATCCGCGACGCGCTCTTCCAGTACGGACCGACCGGCGGGCAGATCCGCGAACTCGTCGCGCAGTCACTGCGCGAGGACGAGGACATCGACGTGCCGCCCGAGGCCGTGGTGGTGACCGTGGGCTGCCAGGAGGCCATCTTCCTCACCCTGCGCGCACTGCTGGCCGGACCGCAGGACACCCTGCTGGTCTCCAGCCCGTGCTACGTAGGCGTCACCGGGGCCGCCCGCCTGCTCGGCGTCGAACCCACCCCGGTGGCGGAGGGCCCGGACGGCTTCCGCAGCGCCGACCTGGAGGCCGCGGTCGCCGCCGAGAAGGCGCGCGGCCGCCGCCCCCGCGCCCACTACGTCGTGCCCGACCACTCCAACCCGTCCGGATCCACGATGTCGCTGCCGGAGCGGCACGCCCTGCTCGACCTGGCGCGGCGCGAGGACTTCCTGATCCTGGAGGACAGCCCCTACCGGCTGGTCAGCCCCGGCCGGCAACTGCCCACCCTGAAGTCCCTCGACCGCGACCGGCGAGTCGTCCACCTCGGCTCGTACTCCAAGACCCTCTTCCCCGGCGCCCGCGTCGGCTTCGCCGTCGCCGACCAGGTCGTCGTGGACGAGGACGGCGGGCAGGGCCTGCTCGCCGACGAACTCATCAAGATCAAGAGCATGGTCACGGTGAACACCTCACCCCTGAGCCAGGCCGCCGTGGCGGGCATGCTCCTCGCCGCCGGCGGACGCACCTCGGAGCTCAACACCGAGACCTCGGCGTACTACGGGGAGGCGATGCGGGCCATCCTGAAACGGCTCGACGAGTGCTTCCCCGAACCCGAGCGCGGCGCACTCGGCGTCCGCTGGAACGAGCCGGACGGCGGGTTCTTCCTCACCCTCGAGGTCCCCTTCCCCGCCGACAACGCCGCCCTGGTGCGCTCCGCCGAGGACCACGGCGTGATCTGGACGCCCATGTCCTACTTCTATCCCCGGGGCGGCGGCGAGCACAGCCTGCGCCTGTCCGTCAGCTACCTGACACAGGCCGACATCACCGAAGGCACGGCCCGGCTGGCCCGGTTCGTCAGGACCGAAGCGGCCCGGGCCCGCTGAACCACCGCCGTTCCCCGCCGTCACTCACAGAAAGCGAATCCCCGTGTCGACAGCACGACGTCTCATTCGCAGCAAGCCACGCATGTGGGGGTGGACCTTCCGATGACCGCCGACGCAGACCCGCACGGCACCGCCCTCCTCGACGCCCCCGCCACCACACCGTCCAAGGGCCTCGGCAGCCCACGGATCATGGGGGTCGGCACCGCCGTCACCGACCGCTCGTACTCCCAGCGGGAGGTCCTCGACCTCTTCGGCATCACCGACCCCAAGGTCCGCTCGGTCTTCCTCAACAGCGCCATCGAACGCCGCCACCTCACCCTCCCGCCCCGGGACGCCGACGGCGCCGTCCTCCCCGAGGCCCAGGGCGAACTCCTCGCCAAGCACAAGCGGACCGCCCTCGACATGGGCGCCCGAGCCGTCCGCGCCTGCCTGGAGAACACCGGCCTCGACCTCGCCGACATCGACTACCTCTGCTGCACCACCACCACCGGATTCCTCACCCCCGGTCTCAGCGCCCACCTCATCAAGGACATGGGCCTCCTGCCCCGCACCAGCCGGGTCGACGTCGTCGGCATGGGCTGCAACGCAGGCCTCAACGCCCTCAACGCCACCGCCGGCTGGGTCACGGCCAACCCCGGCAAGGTCGCCGTGATGCTCTGCGCGGAAGCCTGTTCCGCCGCCTACGTCATCGACGGCAGCATGCGCACCGCCGTCGTCAACAGCCTCTTCGGGGACGGCGCCGCGGCCGTCGCACTCACCGCGGACCCGCCCGACGCCGCCTACGGACCGGCCGGCACCCCACCGGCACAGGACGGCCCCCGCATCCTCGCCTTCGCCAGCCATCTGATCACCGAAGCCATCGAAGCGATGCGCTACGACTGGGACGACGACCAGAACAAGTTCAGCTTCTACCTCGACCCGCTCGTCCCCTACGTCGTCGGCGCCAACGCCGAGCAGATCGTCGACCGGCTGCTCACGGGCGCCGGCCTGCGCCGGCGCGACATCACCCACTGGCTCGTGCACTCCGGCGGCAAGAAGGTGATCGACGCCGTACGCGTCAACCTCGGGCTCACCCGCCACGACGTACGGCACACCACCGGCGTCCTGAGGGACTACGGCAACCTCTCCAGCGGGTCCTTCCTGTTCTCCTACGAGCGCCTGCTCCAGGAGGGTGCCGCCCACGCCGGCGACTACGGCGTCCTGATGACGATGGGCCCCGGCTCGACCATCGAGACCGCACTGGTGCAGTGGTGACCACGGAACAGGTGAGAGAAGCGATGAAGAGCACCCCGACGACCGCGGCACACCCCGCGTCCGAGGAGATCCCCCTGCGGATCGACGGGCGGCGGCCCCTGTCCGCCGACACCGTCGCCGCCGTCACCGCGGTCTGCGAGGCCGCCGAGGACCTCGACGGACGGGCCAGCGTCGTCGTACGCGTCTCCGGCGCCCCGAGCGGGCCCCTGCCGGGCGGCCTGACCGTCTCCCTCGTGAGCAAGTGGGAGCGCGTCCTGCGCCGCCTGGAACGCCTGCCCGCCACCACCGTCGCCGTCGCCGACGGCGACTGCGGAGGCAGCGCCCTGGACGTGCTGCTGGCCACCGACCACCGCATCGCCACCACCTCGGTGCGCCTGGTGGTCCCCGTCGAGGGCGGCGGGACCTGGCCGGGCATGGCCCTGTACCGGCTCGCCGGACACGGCCCCCACGCGGCCCCCATCCGCCACGCCGTCCTCTACGGCACCCCCGTCGGCCCCGCCGACGCCCTGGCCCTGCACCTGGTCGACGAGCTGACCGACGACGTGCCCGAGGCCCTCCGGCTCGCCGCGGAACGCGCACGCGCCGTCTCGGGCACCGAACTGGCCATCCGCCGCCAACTGCTGCACGAAGCGGCCGGCACCAGCTTCGAAGAGGCGCTCGGAGCCCACCTCGCGGCCTGCGACCGCGCCCTGCGCCGCGCCACGACAGGAGCCGAATCATGACCGCCACCGCGGAACCCACCCCACCGCACACCGACCCCGACGACGTCCGCGCGCCACTGCCCCGGGCCAGACGGGCCCTGGAACAGGCGGCCCGCCACCACCGGGCCCTGCTGGACGGCCTGCCCCCGCACGGCGAGCGCTCCGTGCGGCAGCAGACCCTCGCCGCCACGACCGCCGACACCGTCCGCGACCTGCGCGCCGCGTTCCTGGACACCCACACCGACGCGGTCTACGACGAACTCACCGACCGGCGCACCCGCCCCCTGCGCATCGACGCACTGGCGAAGGCCGCCGCGACCGCCTTCCCCGGCCTCGTCCCCACCGACGACCAGCTCGCCGCCGAACGCGGCCGGCCACAGGCCCGCAAAGAGGGCCACGAAATGGACCAGGGCATCTTCTTCAGCCGGGTACTGCGCTCACCCCTGGCCGGCGCCCACCTGCTCGACACGATGCTCCGGCCGACCCCGCGCGCCACCGAGCTGCTGCCCGGGTTCACCCGCACGGGCCGCGTCGACCTGGGATCCGTCCGCCTGGAACGCACCGGCGCCGTGGCCCGGCTGACCATGTGCCGCGACGACGCCCTGAACGCCGAGGACAACGCCCAGGTCGACGACATGGAGACAGCGGTCGACCTCGCCCTGCTCGACCCGGCCGTCGAGGTCGGACTCCTGCGCGGCGGCGAGATGACCCACCCCCGGTACCGCGGACGGCGGGTCTTCAGCGCGGGCATCAACCTCAAAGCCCTGCACAGCGGGGACATCTCCCTCGTCGACTTCCTGCTCCGCCGCGAACTCGGCTACATCCACAAGCTGCTGCGCGGCATCCGCACCGACGACCCGGGCTGGCGGTCACGGACCACCGACAAGCCCTGGGTCGCCGTCGTCGACTCCTTCGCGATCGGCGGCGGGGCCCAACTGCTGCTCGTCTTCGACCACGTCATCGCGGCCGCCGACGCCTACATCAGCCTCCCCGCCGCACAGGAGGGCATCGTCCCGGGCGCCTCCAACTTCCGGCTGACCCGCTCCGTGGGGCCACGCCTGTCACGACAGGTGATCCTCGAAGGAAGGCGGGTCTTCGCGACCGAACCCGAGGCCCGGCTCCTCGTCGACGAGGTCCACGACCACGCCGACCTCGACCTCGCGGTGGAACGCAGCGTGGAACGCCTGCGCGGCAACGCGGTACTCGCCAACCGGCGGATGCTGAACCTGGCGGAGGAGTCACCGGACGACTTCCGCCGCTACATGTCCGAGTTCGCGCTGCAACAGGCCATCCGCATCTACAGCTCCGACGTGATCGACAAGGTCGGCCGCTTCACCACGGCCTCGGCGTCCGCAGCCGGACGCACACCGTGATCGGCGGCGGGGACTCGGGCGTACGGTACGAGAAGGACGGCCAGATCGCCCGGGTCACCCTCGACCGGCCCGAGGTGCTCAACGCGATGAACCAGCGCATGCACCGCGAACTGGCGCTCGTCTGGGACGACATCGAGGCCGACGACGACATCCGGGCCGCGGTGCTGACCGGCGCCGGCGAGCGCGCGTTCACCGTCGGCCAGGACCTGCGCGAGCGAGCCCGGCTGGACCGGGAAGGCGCCCCGCCGACCAGCTTCGGCAGCCGCGGCCAGCCCGGCTCACCCCGGCTGACCGACCGGTTCGACCTGTCCAAACCCGTGATCGCCCGCGTCAACGGCTACGCCCTCGGCGGCGGCTTCGAACTCGTCCTGGCCTGCGACCTCGCCGTCGCCGCCGACCACGCCGTGTTCGCGCTGCCCGAGGCCACGCTCGGCCTGGTCCCCGGCGCGGGCGGCGCCTTCCGCCTGGCCCGGCAGATGCCCCTGAAACCGGCGATGGGACACCTGCTCACCGGACGCCGCATGAGCGCCGCCGAGGCACTGCGCTTCGGCCTCGTCAACGAGGTCGTCCCGCTCCACGACCTGGACGCCGCCGTGGACACCTGGACGGACGCCCTGCGGCGCAGCGCCCCGCTCTCCGTACGGGCCCTCAAGGAGGCGGTGCAGCGGTCCCTGCACCTGCCGCTGGAAGAGGCCTTCACGGCGACCTACGCGTGGGAGGAGAAACGACGCCGCAGCCATGACGCCGTCGAGGGCCCGCGGGCCTTCGCGGAGAAACGCGCTCCCGTCTGGCGCGGCGCCTGACGCCCCCGCCCGCACACCCGATGCCGCGGACCCCGCCCGCACCGTTCCCGGCACGCACCCCGGTGCTCGCGCCGGGCCCGGCCCCACCGGGCCGGAGGCGGTGCGGCCGGACGGTCGTTCAACCGCGCGGGAGCGGCGGTTGAACACCGCACGGGCCGCGCCCCGGTCCACTCGGCAAGGCTTGATCGCCGCGGAGGTGCGATGCCATCGTGAGCCGTGGCGGAGACCGTGAGCTCCACCGAGCACGACACCCGGCCCGCGAGCCGGGACCGACGGGGGCCGAGGGCGGGGCGGCCACCCGGACCTCTCCGTGGTGACCGCACGGAGAGCGCCTGTTGCCCCCTACGAGAACGGGCTCGACATGCCATTCGTGAACACCAACGGTGTGAGGCTCTCCTACCAGCGGTCCGGCAGCGGCACGCCGGTCCTGCTGATCATGGGATCGTCCGCGTCGGGCCGGGTATGGACGATGCACCAGACACCGGCGCTGAACCGCGCCGGCTACGAGACCGTCACCTTCGACAACCGGGGCATCGCACCGTCGGACGCCCCCGCGGGCGACTACCGCCTCGCCGACATGGTGGCCGACACCCGCGGCCTGATCGAGCAACTGGGGCTGGGCCCCTGCCACGTCGTGGGAACCTCCCTCGGCTCCATGATCGCCCAGGAACTCGCCCTCGCCGCACCCGAACTGGTCCGCTCGGCCGTCCTGATCGCGTCCCGGGCCCGCTCGGACGCCTTCCGGCGCGCCCAGAGCGCCGCCGACCGCGCGCTGCGGGAGAGCGGCATACGGCTGCCGGCCGGCTACGACGCCGTGAAGACGGTCACCGAGATGTTCTCCCCGACGACCCTCAACGACGACGCCGCCGTCACCCCCCTGCTCGAGCTCTTCGAGCTCACCGGCGGCGGCCACTCCTCCGCCGGCCAGGCCGCCGCCGTCGACGGTCTCGGCGACCGGCGCGAGTCGCTGCGCGGCATCACGGTGCCGTGCAGGGCCGTCGCCTTCAGCCATGACCTCGTCTGCCCGCCCCACCTGGTCGCCGAGGTGGCCGACGCCATCCCCGGCTGTGACCTCGTGGAGATCGCGGACTGCGGTCACCTCGGCTACCTGGAACGCCCCGACGAGGTCAACGCGGCCCTGATCGAGTTCCTCGACAAGTACTGACCACGCGGCACCGTCCACGGCCCGCGGACACGGCGGCCGCGGACCGGGACCGCGGGCGCCGTACGCACGACCGCCGCGCACGCGGCCGCGACGCGCACCTCGAACGCCGGCACCGGAGGGGTGGCACCGCCCCCGCCGGACCACCCCGCGCAGGAAGGAAGACCTATGGCAGGGCACGGCATCGCGTACGTCGAGTTGTACGCCAAGGACAAACAGCGGACCGCCCAGTACCTCGTCTCGGCCCTGGGATTCGCCTGCGTGGCAGACTCCGTCGCCCCCGACCGCAGCTCCCTGCTGCTGCGGCAGGGCACCGCCTCCCTCGTCGTCACCTCCGGACCCGCCACCTGGGGGTTCCTGGACGCACACGGCGACGGCATCGCCGACATCGCACTGCTGTGCACGGACGTCACCGCGACGGCGGAGCGGGCACTGCGGGCCGGCGCACGCACGGTGGGCTCCGTACGCGGCAACCCGATCCTCTCGGGGGCCGGCGGCATGACCCACACCCTGCTGCCCGCCGGAGGCACCCGGACGGGCCTGCCGGCCGGCCACCGCTGGGCACGGCTGCCGCAGAGCCCCGGCCGCGCGGCCCCCGTCGCGCTGCTCGAAGGCGTGACCACGGGTGTCGGGGCGACGGACCTCCAGGAGTGCGCCCGCCTGTACGAGGAAGGGTTCGGGCTGACCCCGCGCCGACCGGGAGGGGACGGCGCACCGGACCGCACGCCCCACGCCGTGGAACTCGCGGGACCCCAGGGCGGCATGACCCTCACCCTCGCGGTCCCGGAGCCCGACGCCGACCTCCGCCACGGGACGGCGCCACGGCCGAACCCCACGCACCGCACGGAACAGCGACTCACCTTCCGCGCGGACGACATCGTCCGCGCGGCCCGCGGACTCCTGGAAGCAGGAGTCGAGTTCCGCGCACCAGCACCTGCCGAACAGTCCGCGGGGCACCACGCGCGACCGCATCTCGTGGGCGCCTCGACGCGCTTGGGCGCCACCCTGCTCCTCGAACTCGTCCGGCACGGAGACGGCCCCGACGCCCCCGGCGACGACGACCTCCAAGCCCTGTACCGGACGGTCGGCCGGCACAGGCTGGCCGCCCGGTGAGCCACGTGACCCACTCACCGGCCGCGGGACGACTCCCGCCCTTCGAGGACCGGCAGGAAACCCCCGCCCGGAGGCCTCCACCCCGGGGATGACACTCCCCGGGGAGTACACCCTTCGGCGGTCCCGGACGGGAGGACGTGGCGCAGCGAAGGACACGGGGTCGTCACCGTGGGGGACGCGGTCCGGCGGGTGAGGAACCTAGCCTCGAAACCGTCAACGGGCCGCCCGGCCGGAGCGCCGGCGCGGTGACACGACCCGGAAGGACTGATGCGCAGTGGCACACCACGGAGGGTCGGGGCGCGACGGCGCCGACGGGCCGCCGACCGGGACATCCGAGCTCCACACAGCGGATGACCCGCGCGGTCCCGTCGTCGCGCTGCCAGGGCTCCGGCACTCCCGGGAACCGGGACCGGCCTCCCCGGTCGCCCAGGACCGGCCGCACAGGCCGGTGCCCCATCCGGAGGCCCCGGGACTGGACCAGCTGGTGTCGCCCGGCGCCGTCTGCGTGGACGTCGGGGCCGGCTGCTCGCGGTGCACCGCGGCGCTGAGGAACCTCGCGGGCCCGGACGGGCAGGTGCACCGTCTCGTGCCGGGACGCCCGGGCGGCCCACAGGCGGCCACCGTGGACGATCTCTGCCGACGCAGGGGCCTGACCCGGGTCGACTTCATCCGGATCCAGTTCGGCGAGGACGAACTGGACGTCCTGCTCGGGGCGTTCGCGACACTGCTGCGCGACCGCCCCGCTCTGCTCCTGCGCTGGGGGCGTCGGCGCCCCGGCCGGCGGCGCACGGCCGAAACCGTCCGCAGCCTCACCGTCTCCCTGTCGTACACGATGCACGGCTGGCAGGAAGGCACCTGGCGGCCGGTGACGGACGCCATGCCCGGATGGGGTGGTTTCCTGTTCCGGCCGCAGCCGGTCCCGGGCCGATTACCGTGACAGGGACAGCCGGCTCACCCGGGGTCCCGGCTCCTCACGGTGCGAGCGGCACATGCCCGCGACCGCGGGCATGTGCCGCTCGCTTCCGCCCGGGCGGCCGTCCTCATCCGCTGGCGAGCAGCCTGGCCTGGAGACGCTCGTCCAGCTCCTGCGCGAAACCGAGCCATGTCTTGGCGTACTCCCGGGCGAGACTCGCCACCGTTTCCCTGGAGTGTCCCGACAAGGAGGTGCTCAGCGCGGGCCATTCCTGTGTGGCGATCGCGTGCTGCTGGAGCAGCCGAAGCAGCCGCCGCCCTTCTTCCCTGTGACGCAGCGACGGGTCACGTGACAGCTTGTCGAGCACGACCCCCGGATCCTGCGCCACCAGACGCATCCTGCGGTGCGGCTTACGCCCGGCCGGCTGGAGGTGTACGGTGGCGGGCCGGTCCGCGGCCGGGGGCTTGTCCGCCTGGCTCCTGACCCCCGGGCGCTCCGGGGCGGGCGGTTCGCCGGAGGCGAGACGCCTTCGGACGTCACTGACGGTGGCCGGCGAGACGCAGGCGAGCCGCGCCAGCTCCCGCAGGGAGGCGTCGGGACGCTCGGCCAGCAACTCGGCGACCCGGTACCGCGCCTCGGCGCTGTTGAGCGGACGGACCTTGCCGTCCTGGCCGACACGGGCGTTGAGTCGGGGTGTCTCGTCCATCCGGCGGCGGATGGTGGCCACGGCCTTGGCACCCAGTCCCGCCGCCTTGGCGATCGCACGGTCGGACATGTGGGGCAGGGACGCGATGATCCGGGCGGCTGCGGCTTTGCGTTCGACGGGGGAGAGCGGGAGCCCGTGGACCGAGTTCGCCTGCACGGCCCGCAGGTACGCCTCTTCGGCGGTTCCGTCGAAGAACTCGACCTCGATGGTCTTCCGGCCGTTCGAAAGCGCCGCCAGATAGCGGTGCATTCCGTCGATGACCCGCATCGTCGGTCGGTGCACCAGTACAGCGGGTAAGGGCCCTTCGGTTTCGGCGAGCCGGGCGATGTGCTGGGCGTTCACACCCTCGGTACGGGGCGAGTCACCCGGCAGCAGTGACGCGGTGGGTACGGTCGTGATCCGGCTGTCCGGATTTCTGGAGCCATGCTCCGATGAAGACACGGCCCTTTCACTTCCGGATTGCGTCAAGATCAACCCCCAGAATAATCAGTACTCGGAACTATTGTTCGTGGGTCGTGCCGTGCATGGGCCGGGTCGTGCCACGTACTTTTACGAGAACTTGGAGCAACGGGGTGAATCGGACCGGTTTCTGTACAGCGGTTAACAATCTCCGGGCGACCAGCTCACAACCGTACGGCGATTGTCAGACGCTCTTCAACAACCATCCTACATTCACGTCTGTGCGGCGGCAGGCGATTTTATCCGGAGTTATCGATTCCGCATTCCGGCCGCCGCAAGGCGTGAGCATGCGTACATCCCGGGCGAAAACGGAGACGGGACGAGCCACCTGAAGCACTGGGTACCGTGTCAAAACGACTGCTCCACCCAAAACCGACGCGCACCCCGGGAGAACCCGAAATCCCAAGCGATGACGCCCCGACGGCAAGCGGACAATGCCCCGCGGGGGAGCCGGCCGCGCCTGTTCAAGTGCGGTCGGGGCGCAGTTGAACGATCACCGGCATTGATCAGACATGCGACCTGGCCCATAGTGAACTGGCTCCGCCCACGGCCGCCCGTGGACACGTCTTGCAAGGGATGACGGATGACCGACCCGTTCGACGACCCGACCGCCCCGTCTTCCGATGCCGGTCGACGGCGAGGAACAACGCCGGCGGCGGATCGCCGTCGCCCCGGCCACCCGAATGCCACCGCACGGCCGGTGAACGGACCAGGCTTTCCCGCTCGCATTCACAACAGCTGCCGCCCCTGACGAAAACGGCAGTCGAATATCAAGCCGCCGCTCATGCGGAGGCTGCGAAGGCATGCTCCTCAGATGTGACACCTTCCAATGGGGAGCATGATCCCCGCCGCGGTTACGCGTAAACAGGAGGAATCCCGATGATCCCGTTGTCGTACGCGCAGCGCCGGCTGTGGTTCTTGACGCAGCTGGAAGGTCCGAGCGCGACGTACAACATCCCGATGGCCCTGCGGTTGTCGGGCCGGCTGGACCGGGACGCCCTGGAAAGCGCGCTGCGGGATGTGCTGGAGCGCCACGAGGTGCTGCGGACGGTGTTCGCGGAGACGGACGGCGAGCCGTATCAGCGGATCCTGCCGCTCGAGGAGGCCGACTTCGCGCTGAAGGTCGCAGACGTGCGGCCGGAGGACCTGGACACCGCTGTGGCGGAGGCGGCGCGCCACGTCTTCGACCTGAGCGCCGACATCCCGCTGCGCGCTTGGCTGTTCGGGGTGGGCCGAGACCAGCATGTGCTGGTGCTGGTGGTGCATCACATCGCGGGTGACGGCTGGTCGATGGGGCCGTTGGCGCGGGATGTGTCGGTGGCGTACGGGGCGCGG